>NZ_JAGDWY010000043.1:0-15856 GCF_023256235.1 Desulfurella sp. | reverse complement strand
TAACGTGGAAAGATTATTAAAGAAGTCTATCACATAAAACAGACTAAGAGCTATAACAAAAACCAGCAAGAAAATCTTTATAAACCGCTTTGCGATATAACTATAAATAAGTTTCATATTTTTTTGATATATACCAGTGTTCTAGTATTTCTGGTATGGCATGTTCAAATTCATCCAGACTTAGCATGTTTGAAGCATCAGAAAGCGCTTCTTTTGGGTTTATATGCGTTTCAAAAAATAAACCATCAACATTAATGCTTGCTGCTGCTTTTGCTAGAAATGGTGCATATTGTGGTGTACCAAGACTGCTTTTTGCTCCACCTGGTAGTTGCATTGAGTGTGTAGCATCGTAAATTACAGGTACACCAAGTTCTTTCATTATAAGCATACCTCTAAAATCAACCACTAAGTTATTATATCCAAAACTTGATCCTCTTTCTGTCAACCATACATTGTTATTGCCAGAAAATTTAACTTTCTCAATTGCGTACTTCATATCCCAGGGTGCCATGAATTGTCCTTTTTTTATATTTACGATTTTACCGGTTTTTGCAGCTGCAACAAGAAGATCTGTTTGTCTGCATAAAAAAGCTGGTATTTGTATAACATCAACTGTATCTTTAACAATATCTGCCTGGTTAGGCAAGTGTATATCGGTTGTAAGTCTCATATTAAAATTGTTCTTAACTTTTGCCAAAATTTCCATACCTTTAAAAATACCAACGCCTCTGTAAGAATCAATACTTGAGCGATTTGCTTTATCAAACGAAGCTTTAAAAATTATTTCTATATTAAATTTTTCACTGATATGTTTTAGCCTTTGGGCAATTTTTAATACAATTTCTTCAGATTCTATAACGCAGGGACCTGCTATTAAAAATTTATCCATTTTTTCCTCCTGTTTAGTATATAGCAAATAAATGTTTAAGTTTCAAATTCAACGACTGCGTTTTTGCCTCTTTTTTTTGCTTGATACATTGCATAATCAGCATTTTTTATACAATCTGCAAAATTTTTGCAACTATCAGGCCAAAAAGATATTCCTATGCTTACAGTCCTTTTTATACCATTTAAATTAAAAGCTTCTACACTGTTTTTTATGCGATTTGCAATATTTATAGCAACATTTTTTGGCACATTTTTCAATATTACAATGAATTCTTCTCCACCGTATCTTACACATACATCATTTTCTCTTAAGTTTTTATTTATGATTTTTGTTATTTCTTTTAAAAATTGATCACCTGTTTTGTGTCCGTATGTGTCATTAACTGATTTGAAGTTGTCTATATCAATAAACAAACATGCAAAATTTATATTGTTTTTTTGTGCTTCGTTGAATAACAGGGATAGGTATTCATCCAGAAATAGCCTGTTATATGCATTTGTTAGAGGATCTTTGTATGTTTGGTTTTTAAAAATGTTTATTGTTAGGGTATAGCCTATTACATCCCTTACCTGTTCAAATAGTTTTTTAATTGCATTCTGGTTGCTTATAGGTTTTTTATCTATTAGTTGAA
The DNA here is from genome assembly GCF_023256235.1 of Desulfurella sp. NCBI lineage: Bacteria > Pseudomonadati > Campylobacterota > Desulfurellia > Desulfurellales > Desulfurellaceae > Desulfurella > Desulfurella sp. The sequence continues at coordinate 14,336 of NZ_JAGDWY010000043.1, read as the reverse complement.
CAATTACAGTTGTATTGTTATTGTAGAATTTATCAAACAATGGTAAACAGATTATGTAGTAATCTTTTGAGCATTCTGAGTGTATTTTATTTTGCAAGCCGCTCTTTATGGATTGAAAACATTTGCACTTTGATATATCATTACGAGCAACGTTGCAATTTTCGCAGTATATTTTATCAGCATAAGTTTTTTTAATTGAGTTATTTTCTACAATAAATATATTAACATCCAAAAGATTGTACTCTTGTTTTAGTAGTTTTCTAAAAGTTTCATACATTTGATTTATGTCTTCGAATTGTGTAAGTGCATTTTTGATTTTTTGAATTTTAACTATGCTGTTTGAGTAATCTAAAAAATTATTTATAATGCAGCTTACTTCGTCGCTTGAACAGGGAATTTTAAAAGCAGGGTTGGCTAGTTCTTTAAATTCTTCTGATAGTTTTTTAAGCAATTTAATCTTTTTATCAAATTTTGATAAAATATTGTAAAAAATTACAAAAGATACAATAAAAACAACAAGACCAATTAAGAAACTTTTAATGAGAAATTTATAAAACAGCTGCTTCACATAAGATAGGTTATGATTGAGAACTTTATTAATATAGTCTTTTTTAACAGTACCTATTAGTTGAATATCAGGTGATATATTAATTGACTGTTTTATTGTAGATCCTTCAGGTGTACTGTTTAGATTAAAGATGCGGTTTTTGTATTTTATGTAAAAGTGGTAATTTTTGTTGAGTTTTAGTTGTTTTAGATAACTTATTATTTGTTGTGGGTTTTGGTTTGTGTTTTTGTAAATTTCGCTTTTTATGTATAAAAGCTGTGAATTTAATACCTGTTTTTCCTGGGCAATTATTTGACTTTTTACATAGTTTTTTTGTAGATCAAAATAGCCAAAGCTTAATGCAAAAAATACCAGATATCCACTTACACCAATTAAAAAAATCAAAACTACAAACCAGAATAAAAGCTTGTATTTTATATAATAGTTTATTTTGGCAAATAGCCTCTTCATTGTTAAAATTATACCATAAATTAATTAATTAACAAGAATAGATTAGCATTTTTTTAAAAATCTGTTATAATTATTATGTGAATTGGTTTGCTTTGATTTTGTTATCTATTGGACATATTGTAACTGATATTAATCAAAGCGCTGTACCTGCTATGCTACCTTTTTTTAAAAAAGAGTTTGCCTTAAATTATGCACAAACAGGTATTATTTTGCTTGTTACAAACGTTTTTTCCTCTGTTATACAGGTATATTTTGGATATATAGGCGATAAAAAAAACATGAGATACCTGATAGTTTTGGGTATTTTACTTGCAAGCGTAGGCGTTGGGTTTTCTGGTTTAACCAGCAATTTTTATTTGTTGCTTTTGCTTGTTGCGCTAAGCGGGCTTGGAGTCAGCGCATTTCACCCAATGGCTTTTAATGAAGCAAGCAACTATACAGGTGATAAAAAAGCAACCGGTATGAGCATATTTTCTTTGGGTGGCAATATTGGTTTTGCCATAGGTCCGCCTTTAATGTACTTTTTAATATATAAGTTTGATATGAAAGGTACACTTGGTGTTTTAGTAATAAGTTTGCCCATAATTTTGTTGATACAGATTCTGCTTCTTAGTAAAAAAACAAAAAAAACACACAAAAAAAGTATAAATTTGCCACTTGAATTTAGCATAGACAGATTAAGTTTGTTTTTGCTTATCTTATACATAATGTTTAGAACATGGATTTATTTTGGTTTAATGTCATATTTGCCATTTAAATATGCAATGTATTTAAAAGATCAGCCTTCATTTGTTTCAATATTGTTGTTTTGCTTGCTTTCTGGCGGTGCTGTGGGCACAATATTTGGTGGTATGCTAGCAGATAGAATTGGTACAAAAAATGCTTTACTTGTAACTATGATCATGACGTTTGTTTTAAATATAATTTTTAATAATGTAAAAAATGAAATTGCACTATTTATTTTTGCATTTTTGGTAGGATTTGTTTTGGTATCTACATTTTCTGTAACTGTAGTGCTTGCTCAAGAATTTTTGCCACATAAAAAAGCACTTGCTTCTGGTATAGCAGCAGGCTTTGCTATTGGCACAGGTGGTATTGGTGTTAGTTTATTTGGTGTTGTTAGTGATCATTTTGGATTAAGTGCAGTTTTTTATATTATTGAAGCATTGCCTGTTTTTGCCATTATTTGTTCAATTTTAATAAAGAAGCCAAAACCGGTTAAGATTTATGGATAAGCCTTTTGTAATTTTATGTGGTCTTGGATATTTTGAAGTAAAACTACTTGAAGCTGTATCAAATTTATATCCTGTAGTTGCAATTGACATAGATCCAATAAAAATCAACTCACTAAAACCACAATTTGAAAATTGCGTCTTTTTGCATGCGGATGCAAGCAGTATTCTTACATGGAAAAAGCTGGATTTAAAAAATCTTGTTGCAGTTATTACAACATTTACAGATAGCGATATTAACCTTGAGGTTTGTCGCATAATAAGGCTAAATTTTCACTCAGATAAACCAATTATAGTTTTATCATACAGTGAGGATCGTCAGGAAGAGTTTAAACAATACAATGCTAAAATAATAAAACCCATCGATATGGCTATTGAGGCTGTTATTGGAAGGTTGCAAAGAAATTATTCGAAAGCTATAAATATAGGTCTTGGGCAGTCTGAGATCATAGAAGTTAGCGTTTTGTCAAAATCTCACATAACTGACAAAAAATTAAGCAAACTAAAAGCAAAAAGCTGGCATGTAGCTGCAATCTATAGAGACGATCAGTTAATTATACCAAATGGCGATTCTGTTATTAAGATAAACGATAAGGTTATACTTGTAGGAAACCCAAGAACACTTGAAAATATTTCAAATATTTTACTAAAAGGCATACCTCAGTTTCCCCTGCAGTATGGACAGGAGTGTATAGCTTTAGAAAACAGCCAAAAAAGCATAATCAATGAAACAATGTATTTATCAGAAAATTTATCGGCTAAATTTACGCTTGTTTCATACAAGTTTCCTTTATCAGATAGGTTAAATCACCCAAAGCTTAGCACGCCAGATACAATTGTAGATAAATTGAAAGATATTTTTACCTTAAAAGAAGATGTAGGTTTATATATATTCCCAGAATTTGGTGATTTTTTAAATTTAAAGTTAAAATCCATTTTTAAAAATTGCACAAAGCCATTTTTAATAGCAAAAGGTACATATCCTTACAAAGGTATAATAGCTGTAATGAATTCTTTTGATATGCTTGGTGTTCTTGAGACCACAATTGAATTGTCAAAAATATTCAATGTTGAGTATAGAGTACTGTTAAATGTTATGCCAGATAGCCTGTCTACATTGAGCGAAAAAATCCAGATTAGGAAAGCTGCCGCTTTAGTTCGTGATTTTGAAAGTGTGTATAAAACAAAGATAAATTTTAAAACGCAGGTTAAAAATCCTGTTGTGGGAACAATTGAGTTTACAAAGCATTTCCCAAATCATCTTGTGGTGCTAAATTATAAAAAAAATTCAAAAATATCTTTTTTAAAGCCTCATATAGCTTATTTAATTGTAAAAAAAATAAAAAATAGCGCTTTAGCAGTGCCATTATGAGCGATCTGGATGTTTTAAGACTGTTACTTATAATATTTGGAATGTTTATAATGCCTTTCATATCAAAAAAAATAAACATACCTTTTGCTGTTGGCGAGATACTTTATGGAATTTTAATTAAAAATATTTTTCCTATTAACTGGCATGATTCTGCTATTGTAAAATTTTTATCATTGTTTGGCTTTATTGTGCTCATGTATATGGCTGGGCTTGAGCTTGATATAAGAACGCTTAGGAATGTTACAAAAAAAGATGCATTTGCATTTGTTTTGTATTTTTTTGTAGTTATCGGTTTTGCTTTTTTTATTGTAAAGCAAATAAATAAACCTGCAATTTATGCACTGGCATTTAGTGTTACTTCTATTGGTTTGTTGTATCCTGTTTTAAAAGAGCATAATATGATTAACAAGCCGTTTGGTTTAAAGATACTGATACTTGGCAGTATCGGTGAAATTATGAGTCTATTTGCTATAATAATTTTTAACCTTTATTTTAAGTTTGGCTTTAGTTTGGAATCTTTAATAAAACTAACACAGCTTGCTGTATTTGTGATACTTTCTATTTTGTTTTTAAGGCTTCTTAGGCTTTTTTTGTGGTGGTTTCCTCATTTGAGCGAAATTTTTCTAAAAACTGGCAACACTACAGAAACTGGCATCAGAACAAATTTTTTAAATCTTATAGTTTTTGTATTTTTATCAGATATATTAGGCATAGAACCAATCCTTGGCGCTTTTATAAGTGGTTTTATTCTATCTTTATCGTTACAGGAAAATGAAAATATCAAAACAAGTTTTGGCATAATTGGTAATGGCTTTTTGGTTCCTATTTTTTTTATTCATGTAGGCTTGTCTTTTGACTTAAGTGCAATGATGAGTTTAAATATGATAAAAGAAGCGTGTTTGGTTGCAATTGTGATAGTTTTGGTAAGATACATGTCCAGTTTTGTTTTGCTGTTTTCTGATTTTAAATTGAAAGAAGTTTTTATAGCACCAATTGGTATTTCTTTCCCTTTGACTTTGCTTGTTGCCGTATCGCAATTTGGTAAAAGTTTTGGTATTTTGGATGCAAAAGGCGCTAGCATGCTAGTGTTAAGTGCAATGCTAACAAGTTTTATATACTCAAATGTATTTAAATCAATACATTTGCGCTAATTGTGTTGATTTCTGCGCCTAAATTTTGTAAAATAATCATTTGTATGGATAAGTCATTTGAAGCTTCAAATTTTATAGAAGAAATTATTATAAAGGACTTGCAGGATGGCAGGTTTAATTATGTTCAAACGCGTTTTCCTCCAGAACCAAATGGTTATTTGCATATAGGGCATGCCAAAGCTATCGTCATTAATTTTGAAATAGCCAAAAAATTTGGTGGCAAATGTAATTTGCGGTTTGATGATACGAATCCAACAAAAGAAAATATTGATTATATAAACGCTATAATAGACGATGTTAAATGGCTTGGTTATGACTTTGGTGATAAAGTTTATTATGCTTCAGATTACTTTGATGAAATGTATGAGCTTGCCAAAAAACTCATTATGAAAGGCAAAGCCTATGTTTGCAATCAAAGCACTGAAGAAATCAGGCAAAACAGAGGCACATTGACACAGCCAGGTATCGATAGCCCCTACAGAAATAGAAGCATTGAAGAAAATTTAGATTTATTTGAAAAGATGAAAAATGGAGAATTTAAAGAAGGTGAGTGCGTATTAAGGGCAAAAATTGATATGTCTCACCCCAATTTAAATATGCGAGATCCGGTTATGTATCGAATAATCAAAACGCCTCATCACAGAACAAAAGATAAGTGGTGTATTTATCCTACATACGATTGGGCGCATGGTTTGGAAGATTCTATAGAAAAAGTTACGCATTCGCTTTGTACACTTGAATTTGAAGATCACAGAATTCTATATGATTGGTTTTTAGATGAGCTTGGTGTTTTTCATCCAAGACAAATTGAATTTGCAAGGCTAAATTTAACATATACAGTATTGAGCAAGCGAAAACTTTTGCATCTCGTTGAAAATGGTTATGTAAATGGGTGGGATGATCCTAGAATGCCTACAATTAAAGGTTTAAAAAGACGTGGATTTACAAAGGATTCTATCGTAGATTTTATAAAAACAATAGGCGTTACAAAAAGCAATGCTATTATTGATTATGCACTACTTGAACACTGCGCAAGGCAGGATTTGAACAAGAAAGCAAAGCGCGCTATGGTTGTTGAAGACCCAATTAAGCTTATAATCGAAAATTATCCAGATGATAAGACAGAGTATCTTGAGGCAGTTAATAATCCAGAAGATGAATCTTATGGTAAAAGGCTAGTTTCTTTTAGTAAAGAACTATTTATTGAAAGAAAAGACTTTGCTATAGATCCACCAAAAGGATTCTACAGGCTTAAAGTTGGTCAAGAGGTCAGGCTTGTATTTGCATACTATGTAGTTTGCACTGGTTACGAAACAGATGAAAATGGTAATGTAGTAATAGTTAGATGTACTTATGATCCAAATTCCAAAGGTGGCTGGAGTGATGATGCAAGAAAGGTTAAGGGTACAATTCATTGGGTAAACGCAAAAGATTGCATAGATGTTGAGCTTAGAATATACGATAAGTTGTTTGTAAAAGAAAATCCCCAGGAAACAGAAGAAGAAACAGATTTTACAACGTATTTGAACCCAAATTCACTGGTAATAAAGTTTGCAAAGGCAGAAAAATCTTTACTTGAAGCAAAAGATTTTGAAAATTTTCAATTTTTAAGGCTTGGTTATTTTTGCAAAGACCCGGATTCAACAAAAAACCATTTAATATTTAATAAAACTGTTGACTTAAAAGATAGCTATTCAAAAATTCTAAAAAAATCTTAAAAATGCATATTATTTTCGAAAAATTTGTTAAAATAAGTAAAATTAAAATTTCACCAAAAAGTATTATAAAATGTACAAATTGTCCACAATATAATAAAAATCCTTCATGTCCGCCAAATTCACCAGATTATTTTTTGTCTGTCAAATGGATATCAAGCTACAAAAAGGCACTCTTTATTAAATGCTATATTGACAATACAATGTTTGAACACGAAAAAAGAGAAATGATTAAAATGTTACTTGAAAAAGAAAAGTATTTTTTTTCCCAAAATAAATTTTATGCATACGCATTGTTCCCCGGCAATTGCAATTTGTGTCCTGTATGCTCGTATGAAACAACAAAAGTTTGCCAGAAGCCATCAAATGTACGTTATTCACTGGATGCTGTTGGCATACAGTTAGATTCTCTAGTAAAAATTGATTTTACAGAAAGCGTTTTGTACGGTTTAGTTTTGATTGATTAAATTGTTATAGTCTTGTCAGTTTCTGTATTAGTGTTGGTTTGTTTATACTGCTTTGAGCAACAAGTGGTATTTTTTTATCCCCATAAATTAGATTACCAACTATTTGACCTTTGCTAATTGGCAATTTTAGCTCTTTGTCCAGCATTATCTGTAAATGTATATTTTTTGAAGGCCAGACAATTGATGAAAGAGAATCTTTTGCAATTAAATTTGTTTTAAAACCGTTTGGATAAACCAATGTAGCAACTAACTGATTTTTCTTTACAATTTCTTTTAAGTCAAGGTAGGGTTTTAGGCTATCTAAAGCATTTATTGCGCCATTTAAAGCTGTCATTAGAGGTTCTTTGCCGCTTGCACCAAATATTGCACCAATAATAGTTGCTTTTTTGTAGCCAACAAAATGATTAGCAGCAAAAACAAAATTGGCTCCAATTTGTGGCATTGAGCCTGTTTTTATACCCACTATGCCGTCTTTGCCAAGGACATAGTTTACATTGTACACTGTACCGCAAACTGGTAAAGTAGCTTGAGCCATACCAACGATTGTCCTAAAAGTGTGCAGTTCAAATGCTTTTTGTGCCAGCAAAACCTGGTCATAGGCGCTGCTTTGAGTCTTTAGACTAATGCCAGCTGGATCATCATAATGCGTATTTGTCATGCCAAGTTCTTTTGCTGTTTGATTCATTTTTAATACAAAATTTTCAACGCTTCCTGCATCCCACCTTGCAAGCAGAGTTGCAATATTATTTGCAGATGGCAAAAGCAAAGCTTCTAGCATTTGTCTTTCGTTTAATTTTTCACCAGCTTCGACTTTTACAACGGATTGACCATCGGCTTTATCTTTTAAGTATTCTTCAACATCGCGTTTTGTTATGGTTAACGCCTCTCCATTTTGGCCAAATTGGAGCGGATGATCTTTAAGAATGATGTATGCTGTCATTATTTTTGCTACACTTGCTGTTGGAAGCGGTGACTGATCTTGAGTTTTTTGTATAAAGCCTTCGTTTTGTATAGCTATTGCGCATTGAGCGTTTTGTGGCCAGTTTATTTGAAGAGAACCACCAATTGTTTGATTTGTATCTACATTGAGTTTTAATTTTGGTTTACCAACAGGTCTTAGTATTTGTATCAGCGCTAAAATTATTAAAATTGTAATCAAAACTGGTAATTTACTTTTTTTTCTTTTTTCTGCTTTCATTACAACCTCCCAATCAACCTCTAAGATTAAAAGAAATTTTTATAAAGTCAAGTTTTTTATGAAGCAATTTTTATAAGGGTTCTAACATATTTAGAAATTTGATAGCAAACTGTATTTATTTGACAGTTTAATTAAATTTTAGTATGTTAAAGCTAAATAGGAGGGTAACAATGAATGGTTTAAATATTCAATTAAATGAACAAGAATACGTAGAAAGTATTAAATACTATAGTGGTACATATTGGCAACAGGTTGAGGATACTGCTATAAGAGAATGCTTTGATAATATGAGATTTATTGCTTTTGCTGTAAACCCTACAGATATTTTTACATTTTGGGAATGCGAAAAAAAGTATGATTCTAAACTTTATATAAGGCTATTTGATGTTACAAATATAGATAATTTTTTTGAAGGTAAGTTTAATTGGTATAAAGATATATATGTAGGAAATTATTGTGGAAGGTATAGAATTAATGGTCTTATACCATCTGCAAATTTTGTATTGCAAATTGGAGTTTTTTCTGAAAATAAATTTGTAAGGCTTTTGCAGTCAAATTTTGTTAGAATGCCAAATAATTCAATTTCTACTAATACAACAATAAAAATGGCAACAAAGGTTTTTGATAAATTTGAAAAAAGTAATGTAAAAACAGAAAAAATTACACATTTTTACTTTGGTAATTTTAAAGAGCCAGCTCAAACATCTCAAGGAGTAATAAAATGAGTGGTTATTTGAATTTAGTTTTACATGCACATTTGCCTTTTGTTAGACATCCTGAGTTTGAGGATTTTTTGGAAGAAGATTGGTTTTATGAAGCATGCCTTGAAACATACATGCCACTTCTATCTATGTTTGAAAGACTTCACAATGATAACATTCCGTTTAAATTAACAATGAGTATTACGCCGACGCTTGCAAGTATGATGAAAGATAGTTATTTAATTGGAAAATTAGAAAAAAGGATATATAAGCTAAAAGAGCTTATTAGCAAAGAAAAACACAAAAAAGCCAACACGCCTTTTAATGATGCTATATTGATGTATGAAAATTGGATAGAAAGAAATAAACAGGTTTTGGAAAAATATGATTTTGACTTAACAAAGGGTTTTAAAAGATTTTATGAAAATGGAAATTTAGAGCTTATAACATGCAATTCAACACATGGTTTTTTGCCTTTTATGCAGGCACTACCAAAATTGGTTGAGGCTCAGGTCAAAGTAGGCGTTGAAAGTTTTAAACAAACATTTGGTTTTAAACCAAGTGGCATCTGGCTTGCTGAATGCGGATATTATAGAGGTGTTGAAGAAATTTTGCAAAAAAACGATATTGAGTATTTTTTTGGCGAAACACACAGTATTATGTATGCAGATGAAATGCCAAAATATGGTGTTTATGCACCAATGTATACACCGAGTCTGGTTGCATGCTTTGCCAGAGATCCGGAATCTTCAAAGCAGGTCTGGAGTGCCAAAGAAGGCTACCCGGGCGATTTCGATTATAGAGAATTTTATAGGGATATTGGTTTTGACGAAGATTACGACTACATAAAGCCTTATTTACATTTAGATGGTCAAAGACGTTTTGTTGGTCTAAAATATTACCGCATAACCTCGAGCTTTGCAGATTTAGGAAGCAAAGAGCCATACAATCCTTTTTGGGCTCAAAATAAAGTCAAAATTCATGCTGCAAACTTTTTGTTTAACAGACAAAAGCAGTTTGAATACCTAAATAGTATAATGGATAGAAAACCTATAGTAAACGCTATGTTTGATTGCGAGCTTTTTGGCCATTGGTGGTGGGAGGGTATAAATTTTTTAGAAGAAATTTTTAGGCAAGCGCATAGTGTAAAAGAATTTGGTGTTGAGTTTAGAAGTGCAAAAGATTACTTGCGTGAGTTTCCAACAAACCAGATGAGTAATTTGTGCGAGTCAAGCTGGGGTTATAAAGGTTATGGAGATGTATGGTGCGAAGGTTCAAACGAGTGGATTTACAGGCCTTTATATGAAGCCGGCATAAAAATGGTTGAAAAGGCAACGCTTTATAAAAATACTCAGGATAAAAAAATAAAACGTCTATTAAATCAGATGGCCCGCGAATTACTCCTTGCGCAAAGTTCAGATTGGGCTTTTATAATGAAAACAGGCACAATGGTTGATTACGCAATAAAGCGCACTAAATTACACCTTAAACGCTTTGAAGTACTTTTGGATTTTTTAAATAAACAAGCTGTAGATAAAACCTTTTTGGAAATAGTTGAATTTAGAGACAAAATATTTCCAAAAATCTCATTTAAGGTTTATGCACTTTGAAGCATTTTTTTTTAGTTTTGATTGGTATTTTGATACTTTGCAGAGTGTCTGCTGCAAAAGATGAACCAACGTTCATAAAAGCAGATCATATTACATACGATGAAGCCATAACTACATATATAGCTAAAGGCAACTGCGAAATTAAAAAAGATAAGCATGTATTAAAAGCAGATGAAGCCATCTACAATAAAACAAATGGCGTTGTTCAACTGTATGGCAATGTACAAATTTATGATAATGAGGGTGATTGGGTAAAAGGTCCAAAAGCTGTCATAAATATTGATACTTTTAAAGGTTTTGCTGATAATGCGGTTTGCTTTGTTGCAAAAAATCATTTATACATAAAAGCAAAGCGCATAATTTTGGATGATAAAAATCACTACTATGCAAGTGATACAACAATTACTGGTTGCGATTGCCCAGAGTGTCTATCTTTTGATACAAAATATGCACCCGAATGGTCAATACATGCAAAAAATACCTATATTGTAAAAAACAATTATGTTTTTAGCTATCCTTTGTGGTTCAATATTGGCAAAGTCCCTGTTTTTGTATTTCCTGCAATAGAAGAACCTCTTGTTAGAAAAAGTGGCTTTTTGTTTCCTAGTTTTGGTTACTCTAAAACAAACGGTTTTAAGTATTACCAACCATATTATTGGGCAATTAATAAATCTCAAGATGCCACATTTACATCACAATACGATGGCAAAATTGGCTATGGTTTAAATACACAGTACAGATATTATTGGACAGATAATATAAAAGGTCAATGGGACATAGAATTGTTTAAAGACACAACACCTCCAGCAGGCGACATAAAGCGTACAAGACTAAATCTTGATATCACTCAAAACGCAGATTTTAAAAAATATGGAGATCTCAAGGCAGATATTCATTATTTAAGCAACAAGAACAATTTGCGTGTTATAAATGATGACAATATGCAGCTTACAAGCAACAGGTATACTTCAAGCAAGCTTATGTATGCTTTGCAAAATGGACCATACTTTTTAGATATAAATAATTATTTCTACCAGAACCTTGTAGCATCAAATAATTCTCAGACTCTTCAAAAACTGCCAGAAGTATTTATGGGAGCAACAAATTTAGATATTTACAAAAAATTATCATTAGATATTTCTTCGCTTTATTCATACAATTACAGACAAGATGGTTTAAGAGGAAATGTTCTGGATATTTCTCCAAGTTTTTCTTATCCGTTTAAGATAGGTTTTATAAATTTCTTGCCAAAAGCTGGCATTCATTACCTTTTTTCTAATTATTCAAATGGCTTAACTGGTTCGCAATCAAGCGTTGTGCCTAATCTTAGCTTAACTGCTAGAACATCATTTTTTAAAATATACGATTTATCAAGTGGTAATAGCTATAAGCATATTATTGCACCAGAAGTTAGCTATACTTTTGTGCCAAAAGTCAAACAGGAATTTCCAGATTTTGTAAACACATATCCCCAAAAAAGTGCACTTGATTTAACGCTTGAAAATACGATAATTAAAAGGACAGTAAACGACAAAGGCGAAGCTGATTACAGAGAAATTTTTTACAATAAAATTACTCAAGAATACAGATTTGCAAATTATGCAAATACACCAATAAAACCTATAGATTCAAGAGAAACCTATATGTCTCCAAGATATGTTTATTCAAATGGCCCAATTTATGAAGAAACGCGCATTTCGCCATTTTCATTCTTTAATTTTTCTTCTCAGGCTTATTACCAATGGCAAAAACACACATTTACCTACACAACAGATAACCTAAATTTTAATTTTAATACATTTGGTTTTTCTATTGGCTATACTACAGCTAAAGATCCGGATTTTAATACCACAAGCAATGGTATTACATACTCTGTCTTTTTCTATCCTATAAAGAGGCTTTATACCTACATCAGTTTAAATAGAGATATACTTGATAGTTATTTTCCACAAAAAAGGGCTGGTTTTTATTACACAAGTGATTGCTGGGGCTTTGGTTTGGATGTTTTCCAAAATGCAGTTCCACAGCAAGTGGGTAATACGTATATAGCAAATAAAAATGTAGGTTTCTGGATTACTTTATCTTTGAGAGGTATTGGTGTCTTTAAAAAACGATGAGCCAAAAAAAGCTGTAGCACTTAAGTATATTAAAGAAAAAGACATAGCACCCAAAGTTGTTGCAAAAGGAAAAGGCTACCTTGCATTTATAATAGAAGAAACAGCTAAAAAGCACAACGTTTATATAAAGAAAGAGCCAGCTCTTGCGCAAGAGCTTTATAAACTAAACATTGATAGTCAGATACCACAGGAATTGTACGAAGCAGTTGCAAAAATACTTAGTTTTATTTACAAATTAAAAAAAATGTGAGGTATCCATGTTTGAAGATTTAGTTATTCAAATAAAACCGATTGGTTGGGTAGAATCAGATTTTAAAATAGGCCAAAAAGAAAAAACAAAAGCTATATTACATATTTTTGATGAGTATGCGCAAGGGCTTTTTAGATTGGATGAGTTTAAATATATTATGGTAATTTTTTACTTTCATAAGTTCAATGATTTTAATTTGATAGCAACGCCGCCCCACAATAATCCAGATAAAGCGCAATACGGTGTTTTTGCCACGCACTCGCCCAAAAGGCCAAATCATATAGGTGTATCGACCGTACCAATTTTAGAAGTTGGGCAAAATTACATAAAAATTAACAATTGCGATATGATATATGGTACTCCTATTTTGGATATAAAAGCTCAGAGAAACTAGTTTGACTTTTTAAATATATAAAGCTAATAAATCGTTAATCAAGCCTTTGTAAGAAAAATTTAAGGTATTATATATCTTTTTTAAGCAAGTTTCTAGATTGTTTTTTTGGCTAATAAAAAACTAAATACCAAGAAAATGCTATTAAAATAGAATAAAATAAAAAAGTTTAAATTCCCTTCTCACCTCTTGACAAACTCACAAATTTAGAATATATTACAAAACTGTCGCTTATGACAAGTTCTTTGAAAAGTTCCAGATGAAGAGCAAATAAACAACTTTTAGTATTTTTACTGAGAGTTTGATCCTGGCTCAGAATGAACGCTGGCGGCGTGCCTAACACATGCAAGTCGTACGCGAAAGAAGGGCAACCTTCGAGTAAAGTGGCGCACGGGTGAGTAACACGTGGATAACCTGCCCCAAAGTCTGGGATAACGTGCCGAAAGGTGCGCTAATACCGGATACATTTATACCTCACAAGAGGTATAAAAAAAGGAGGCCTCTGCTTGCAAGCTTTCGCTTTGGGATGGGTCCGCGGCCTATCAGGTAGTTGGTAGGGTAACGGCCTACCAAGCCTACGACGGGTAGCTGGTCTGAGAGGACGATCAGCCACATTGGGACTGAGACACGGCCCAGACTCCTACGGGAGGCAGCAGTGGGGAATATTGGGCAATGGGAGAAATCCTGACCCAGCAACGCCGCGTGGAGGATGAAGGCCTTCGGGTTGTAAACTCCTGTCAGCAGGGAAAAAGATTGCAAAAGCTAATACCTTTTGCAGTTTGATGGTACCTGCTAAGGAAGCACCGGCTAACTACGTGCCAGCAGCCGCGGTAATACGTAGGGTGCAAGCGTTATTCGGAATCACTGGGCGTAAAGGGCGCGCAGGCGGTTTTGTAAGTCTAAAGTGAAATCCTTGGGCTTAACCCAGGGGCTGCTTTAGATACTGCAAAACTCGAGTTCGGGAAAAGCAAGCGGAATTCCTGGTGAAGGGGTGAAATCCGTAGATATCAGGAAGAACACCAGTGGCGAAAGCGGCTTGCTAGAACGCAACTGACGCTTAGGCGCGAAAGCGTGGGGAGCAAACAGGATTAGATACCCTGGTAGTCCACGCCCT
>NZ_JAGDWY010000042.1 GCF_023256235.1 Desulfurella sp. | reverse complement strand
TATGAATCATCAAGACACAACAAACACTAATGTTAATCAAAAGCATAAGTGCTGTCATTAAAATTTAGGAGGTAAACTATGATGTGGTTTGGCGGTGGACCTTTTTATCACGGATGGTATGGTATTGGAGGTATGATTATGATGTTTGTTTTTTTGTTTATAGTTATAGCTGCTTTGTTTTTTGGGGCAAGGTGGATATTTGGATATGGCGGCTGCGGGATACATCATAGGTTAAGCGACAGCGATGATGCTTTGGAAATTTTGAAGAAAAGATACGCAAAAGGCGAGATAACAAAAGAAGAGTTCGAAGAGATGAAAAAACATTTATCTTAAAAAAAGGTTTTAAATGAAAAACAGGTGGGTCATTTTTGTAAGTATAGCCATACTGGCTTTTTTAGGAGTGTCAATGTATTTTTATGCTCAAAGTAACTATGGACCAGCTATAATGAATGGTTATGGCTATAGACCCTCTATGATGAGAGGCATGATGGGTCGCAACTATTACAACAACAATAAACCTTATGCAAATACTAACACTAGTATTAAGCTTTCAGATGATGCCAAAAAGGGCAAAGAACTATTTGAATCGCTATGCGCGCAATGTCACGGACAGTATGCTCAAGGAAAAATTGGACCAAATATTCAGAATGCCTCTGAAAGCAACATCGATTGGGCCCTAAAAAATGTCTCAATGATGAGCTCGCTTAACTCAAACTCTAAATTAAAAAACCAGGAAAATATTTACTACATTTCTGAGTTTTTAAAGTCTTTTAGAAAAGGGAATAACTGATTATGGAAAAGGTAACTTTGAATCTTGAAGGTATGAATTGCGCTTCTTGCGCTTTATCAATAGAAAAAGCATTGAAAAAGGTTGATGGTGTAGAAACAGCAAATGTTAACTTAGTAAGTGAGAAAGCAACGATCCTGGGTGTTGACTTAAAAGCAGATGTATTGATACAGGCAGTAAAAAATGCTGGATATAAAGCAAGCTTGGATAATATTGAAAAAATTCAAGATAATACAGAACAAAACACTAAAATTTATCAGGTAAATGGGATGAGTTGTGCAGCATGTGCCATAAACGTGGAAAAAGCACTTAAGAAAGTACCTGGTGTAATAACGGCAAGCGTCAATATAGCAACAGAAAAAGCTAGTGTTACGATAGATCCAAACATTGTATCAGAGCGGGATATGGCCAAAGCCGTGCAGATGGCTGGATATGAGCTTTTAATTAATCAAGACAAACAGTCACTTAATCAGGATGATTCAAATCAAAAACTAAAAAAAGCTAAATTGAAAATGATATGGGCCTGGGTCATCACAGGTCCTTTGTCTGTGCTTATGATTGCCCATATGAGTGCTATATCTATACCTTACTTTAGCGAAATTAGCCTTATTGCATCTTTTATCGTAATATTTATTGTGGGTAAAAGTCTTATTAAGTCAGGATTTACTGCCATAGTGCACAAAAGCTTTAGTATGGATGTATTGATATTTTTAGGTGTTTGTGCTTCTTATTTGAGTGGAATTTTATCAGCATTGGGTGGGCAAATTGCAGATTATTCTGCGGTTGGCGCCATGATTATGGGCTTTTATCTAATTGGGCAATATCTGGAAGCAAAAGCTAAAGGCAAAGCTTCAGAAGCTATAAAAAAACTCATTTCAATGAGCCCTAAAACAGCCAATCTTGTGGAAAAAGACGGTAGTATTGTTTCGATTGATGCCAAAAACCTGGTAGTAGGAGATGTAGTTTTGGTTAAACCATCACAACAGATACCTGCAGATGGCATAATTGTGGAAGGTAATACAACGGTTGATGAATCAATGGTTACAGGAGAATTTCTTCCTAAAACTAAAAATATTGGCGATCGTGTAATAGGCTCATGCATTAATCAATCTGGTGCCATAAAGGTTAGAGTTACTGGCGTTGGTGAAGATACATTTTTAGCTCAGATGGTAAAGCTTGTTGAACAGGCAATGGGTACAAAGGTGCCCATACAGCGTTTTGCCGATAAAGTTGTAGGTATATTTGTGCCTTTTGTGATTTTTGTGTCAGTTGTTACTTTTTTGTTTTGGTTTTTAGATCCAAAAGCTGGTCATTCAATTACATTGTGGGCATCTTCGTTTTTGCCATGGGTAAACCCTAATTTAAATGCTTTATCTGCGGCAGTTTTTGCAAGCATTGCTACGCTTGTTGTAGCATGCCCTTGTGCATTGGGACTGGCTACACCTACTGCTTTAATGGTAGGATCTGGTCTTGGGGCAAGACATGGCATATTAATAAGATCAGGTGATGCTCTTCAAGGTGCAAAAGACATTGATACGGTTATATTTGACAAAACAGGAACTCTAACTACTGGAAAGGTTAGTGTATCAGAAATATACACTACTATTGATAAAGAAGAATTTTTAAAATTAACGGCTAGCCTTGAGAGTTATTCAGAGCACCCACTAGCAAAAGCCGTAGTGGATTATGCAAAATCAAACAATGTGGAAATACATAGCGCATCTGATGTGGAAGTTAAGCCTGGTCTTGGTATTAAAGGTACTGTTTTAGGCAAGACAATCATTATTGGAAATGCAAATTACATAAAAACTTCTGGTTTATCTTTGCCTAAAAATGTTTTGGATAACGATAACACATTAAGTTTTGTAATGGATACAAGCGGAAACTATCTTGGGTATATAGCATTTAAAGACACATTAAAAGAAAATGCAAAAAAAGCCATCCTTGAATTAAAAAACATGAATATCCGTACAGTTATGCTAACAGGTGATAGCCAATCAAGCGCAAAACAGATAGCAAATATTTTAGGGATTGATGAAGTTTACTATAACCTGTTGCCACAAGAAAAATTAGAGTATATTAAAAAATTTCAACAAAAAGCTCATGTAGTAGCTATGGTAGGAGATGGAATAAATGATGCTCCTTCTTTAAAACAAGCCAATATAGGTATAGCAATAGGTACAGGCACAGATATTGCCAAAGAAGCAAGCGATATAACTTTGGTTGGCTCGGATTTAGAAGCAGTAGCAAAAGCAATAAGGCTCTCAAAAGCTACATTCAATAAAATAAAGCAAAATTTATTCTGGGCATTTTTTTATAATTTGGTAGCCATACCTATTGCTGCACTTGGGCTTTTGCATCCAGCTATTGCAGAGGCAGCTATGGCTGCAAGCTCTGTAAATGTTGTTACAAACTCTTTAAGACTTAAAAAATACAAACTCTAAGGAGGTTAAATTATGCAAATTACAATATATACCACCAAAGGTTGTCCTGATTGCTATGGTCTTAAACAATGGTTAAATTACAAAAATATCCCATATACTGAAATCGATATCGAAAAACCTGGGGTAAGTGATTATCTAAAAAACAAATATGGTGTAAGGGTTGCTCCCATTACAGTTATTGAGGATAAGTTTTTTTATGGAACATTTGAAGCACAAAAGCCACAAATAGAAGCTGTATTACAAAAGGAGGCATTATGAGAGTTTATGTTAGCGGTATGAGTTGTCAACATTGCAAAATAGCCGTTGAAAAAGCATTTTCTTCCATTGAAGGCGTGGAAGGCGTTAATGTGAATCTGGAAGGTGCATATGCAGATGTGGTATTAAACTCTAAGGTTGATGATCAAAAATTCTTTGATGCTTTGGCAGATACTGCATACGAAGTTGTAAAAATAGAAAAATAGAAAAATAATATAGAGGGATTGAATGAAAGAGTGTTGTGATTTGCACCCCAAGCATCAAGAAGCACTTGTATTGCTTAAAACTGCAAGAGGACATATTGATGGTGTAATTAAAATGATCGAAGAAGAAAGGTATTGTATTGATATATCTACACAATTATTGGCAATTATATCGCTGTTAAAAAAAGCAAATATTTCTGTGATAAACAAGCATATAGAAACATGCGTAAAAGATGCTGTAAAAACAGGTAATATTGATGAAAAGATTGCTGAATTGCAAAATTTGATGAAGTATGTGGAAAAGAATAAGTAATAAAAATGCTTTTAAAAATATTTTAAGCAATATAATTTAGGAGGTTTTACAATGCATTACAAAAAGTTTCTTGTGGGTTTGGTCTTTTCAGGTGGCTTAATGTTAGCGGTATCAAGCAATTCTTTTGCGCAACCTCAAGCGGGCTATATGATGAATGGTTATGAGTCTAATGGCCAAAATGGCGGTTATGGTATGATGGGTTCAGGTTATAGTATGATGAATCAGGGTTATGGCATGATGGGCGGATTTATGGGACCATATCAATTCAAATATCTAAATTTAACCAAACAGCAACAGAATCAGGTAAGAAAACTTCAAGAACAACATTTTGAAGCGATGCAAAACATTATGAAAGAATATTTTAACGCTATAAATAATTCTTCAGGGAATGAAACGGTAAATCAAATGGCGCATATAAGATCTGAATTTTTCAATAAAATGATGAATGAAAGAAACGCATATTTTAACGGATTAAGCAAAATTTTAACCAAGGAACAAATGGAAAAACTGCATTCAGCTTATCAAGCACCTGTAAACAAATAAAAAAGCGTAAAGTAAACTCTAATTAAAGAATTTGCACTTCTTGCCTGAAGGAGTTGGGAGAGTAATAAAATAACAAACCCTCCCAACCATAAAAAAAGTCTAAACTCTATATAAAAGGGTTGGAAGGTAAAAATACTTATTTTTT
>NZ_JAGDWY010000041.1:5414-7414 GCF_023256235.1 Desulfurella sp. | reverse complement strand
TCTTTACCTAAATCGTAATCTACATTGTAAACAGTACCAGCAACAGGTAAAGTTGCCTGTGGTTTTGATACCAGATATCTAAATTCTCTGATTTGCATAACTTTTTGTGCAAGCTTTAACTGATCATTTGCAGTACTAACGGTATAAAGTCTTACGCCAGCAGGATCTGCATAGTGAGTATGATTCATATTTAAAAGTTTAGCCATTTTATTCATCTTATTTACAAATGCTTTGACGGTTCCATCGTCCCATTTTGCTAATAAAGTTGCGCAATCGTTGCCAGAAGGCAATAATAAACCTTCCAAAAGCTGCTTCTCGCTGAGTTTTTCATTTGCTGCTATTTTCAAAACTGATTGTTGATTTTTTAAATCATTCTTGTATATTTTAACATCATTTTTTGTAATGGTTATATCTGGTCCATTCTGACCTAAATGTAATGGATGATTTTTAAGAATCAAATAAGCTGTCATTATTTTAGCTACACTAGCAATAGGTATAGGTTGTTGATGTGGCGTTTGTGAAATAATTCCATAACGATCGATCATTATAGCGCCTTCTGTTCCATAAGGCCATTTTATGTTTAAATTACCAACTGCATGATAAGATTTTGGTATATTAAGCAATAAACGAGGCTTATTTGTAAGCGTTAATGCCTTAAATAAACCTAAAATAGCTACCACTATTATACCTATAACAAAAACCAAAAAAAAGTGGTGTTTTTTATGAGATTTAAACATAAATCATCCCCAAAAATTTATTTAATTTATTTAATCTATTTCAATCTTCATATTCTCTAGACGCTCAATTCTTTTTTCAATTGGTGGATGTGTACTAAATAAACTTTTAAATGTTTCTCCTTTAAATGGATTTACTATAAACATATGAGCAGTTGTCTGAGAAAAATGTGTGTTTGACATTGGTGAAAGTTTGTTTCCTGATTCTAACTTCTTTAAAGCGCTGGCTAAATACATAGGATTTCCAGACAAAATTGCCCCGCCCTTATCGGCTGCGTATTCCCTTTGTCTTGATATGGCAAGTTGAATGATTGTAGCTATTATAGGCGTTAGGATAGCTACAAATAGCAAACCAAACATATTGTTATTTCTTCTATTATTTCCCATGCCTCCAAATATAGCTGACCATTGAGCCATCCATGCTAAATAACTTATTGCTCCAGCTATTGTAGCAGCTAATGTAGCAGTCAAGATATCTCTATTTTTAACGTGAGTTAACTCATGACCTAAAACACCAGATAATTCATTAGTATTTAATAAATTTAATATTCCAGTTGTAACGCATATTGTTGCATTTTTTGGGTTTCTACCTGTTGCAAAAGCATTTGGTGTATTGCTATTAACCACATAAATTTTTGGCATTGGCAAGTTTGCCTTTTGTGCCAAATTGTTTACAATCGAGTAAAGCTGAGGGTATTGATGTTGATTAGCTTCTATTGCATGATAAGCTTTCAAAACAATTTTGTCAGAAAACCAATAAGTTATAAAATTCATGATCCCTGCAAAAATTAAAGCTATAATCAAACCTTGAGTGCCACCAATAGCATCACCTACCAGCATAAGCAATACAGTAAGCGCAAACATCAGCATAAATGTTTTAAAGTAATTCATATCTCCTCCCTCCTTTTAAATAATTCAACTAAAAACACATTCTTTTTTTAAAGTTCATTGTTTACATTTTTATAATTCATTTTCATAACTTTTACCTCCTATTTTAAATTATTTTAGTATATGCTCAATTTTATGAAAAAAATATAGACAATTTGTGTAAAAAATGTTAATTGTAATCTGTAGCGTACTATACATATAAGTAAAAAATTAAATAAATAACAAAAAATTTAGTTGTAATTCACATTAAATTACTGATACTATTAAAATTTTTTACAGAAAATTTATAATATGAAAAGTTTTTGTTTTGCGATAGTATTAAATATTTAATTTTTCAAGCAAAAAATTCCAAATTTTTTTGAGTAAAAAATCTTTCTT
>NZ_JAGDWY010000041.1:0-5404 GCF_023256235.1 Desulfurella sp. | reverse complement strand
GATTATCATTAGAATTTTTTACAGAAAATTTAACCGAAAAAGTAAACGGCTTTTGTTTTGTAATGGTGTTTAAATTTTTTAGTTTTTCATTTCCGCTTTGATTAAAAGCCTCTTTAATTAAAGAAACAAAATTTTTGCGATAATTTGTTGTTATTTTAGTACAATCTAGCAACTTTATTCTAAATTTAACTACCAAGTAAGCCTCCTTTTTAAAAACAATTTGCAATTTCACTTATATATACTTCGCTAAAACAAGGGGGAAAAATGAAAAAAATTTTTGTAGTTTTATTTGCCCTGTTGGTTTTTTTGCCAAGTGCCTGGTCTAAAACAATTACAGTATACAATTTTGGGAAAAAAATTGAAATTAAAAATCCAGATCGTTTTGTTGTGCTTTTTCCACAGGCTTTACCTTTTGTTTTTATGATTAATGCTTCAGATGGTCTTGTAGGGTACCCAGGCATGGGCAGAAATGCTGTGCCTTATTTTAGTGGTCAACTTATTTTAAAGAAAATGCCAGATTTTTTGAAAAAAGTTGTTGACGTTGGTTATCCTTTTGGTCCAAGCATTGAAAAAATAATTGCTCTAAAACCTGGTTTTATTGTTAATGTAAATATGCAAGCAGACAACGAACAATTTGAAAAATTGGGCATACCTGTTATTGGCTTTAGCGCTTGCTTTGGAAATTTAAACGACTTGTATCAAAGCATAAATAGTCTAGGTGAGGCTACAAATCATGTTAAAGATGCCCAAAAGTTAATTTTCTATTATAAACATACAGTAGAATATGTAGAAAGTCATCTAAATGGCATAAAAGAAAAACCAAAAGTATTATATTTGAGTTATCAAGGGCCTAAAGGCAACAAACTAACCTCTGGTGGACAATTTGATACACTAGTTAATGATATTATACAAAAAGCTGGTGGTATAAGTGTATCTAGAAATGTAAAGGGTAAATTTGGCCAAATATCAAAAGAAGATATCCTGAAGTGGCAACCAGACTTTATACTACTTGGCAGTGGAAATAAAAAAACAATTCAAAACATATACGCCGACAAAGATTTACGCTATGTAGCTGCTATCATTCACAAAAGAGTGTATTTGGTACCGCAGGATGGTGGAAGTCTCTACTCAAACTGGTTTGCTCCAGAAAAAGCACCTCTTGGTCTTCTCTGGTGCGCAAAACTTTTGCATCCACAACGTTTTAAATCTCTTAACCTCAAATCACAAGCAGATTATTATTATAAAACTTTCTGGAATATAAACCCCGATGAAATTCACATTATAGGACTAAAAAATTGAAAAACACTATTTTAATTGTTTTATCATTTGTTGTTATTCTTGTATCTTTAGGTGTTGGACCATACAAAATTGCACCCATTGATGTGGTTAAGTGTTTTTTTAATCCTAAGGCATCAATTGACTCAACAATTGTATTAGATATAAGATTGCCCAGAGTGTTATTTGCATATTTTGTTGGTGCTGGGCTTAGCGCAGCTGGAAGTGCATATCAGGCTATGTTTAAAAACCCTCTTGTCTCGCCCGACATTTTGGGTGTATCAGGCGGTGCTGCTTTTGGCGCCGCTTTAGCTATACTTACACTAAATCATTTTTACTTTATTGAAATTTTTGCTTTTGTGTTTGGAACAATAGCAGTTTATATAGCATTTTTTCTTGCAAAATCAAAGCAAGAGTTACCTGTGTTAAATCTTGTGATATCGGGAATTATTGTTGGTTCTTTCTTTACTGCACTTTTGGGTATTATAAAGTATCTTGCTGATCCGAATAATCAATTGCCCCAGATCGTTTTCTGGTTAATGGGTAGCTTTGCAAATGTAAGCTTTAGCGCATGGGGTGCATTTATTATAATTGGCATATGCGTAGTTTTTTTATACCTTTTGAGATGGCAATTAAATATTGCAGCTTTTGGCGACGATGAAGCAAAATCTTTAGGTGTAAATATAATAAATTTAAGAAAAATAATCATACTCTTGTCAACTCTAACAACAGCAGCAAGTGTAGCTGTTGTTGGCATAATAGGTTGGGTTGGGCTTATTATACCACACATTTCACGCTTGATTTCTGGCAGTGATAATAGAAATGTCATGCCCACAAGCATTTTTGTTGGTGGCATATTTATGGTAATTATAGATGATCTAGCACGCAGTTTAATTTCTGGAGAAATACCTGTTGGAATTTTAACATCGCTTTTGGGTGCTCCATTTTTTGCATGGCTTTATAAAAAACAAAAACGCTTATGATAGAAGCAAAAGATTTAAATTTCTCTTATGATGTAGATATATTAAAAAATATAGCTTTTAGCATAAGTGAATCTTCAATATGTACAATAATTGGACCAAACGGTTCCGGTAAAAGTACACTATTAAAAATATTGGACAAATTATTAAAACCAAAAAAGGGCACTGTTTTAATAGAAAATGAAAACTTAGAAAAATTAAGTATTAAAAATGTTGCAAAAAAAATTGCCTACCTTGCCCAAGAAAATGAAGTTTCTTTTTCTTTTAGCGTTTTCGATGTAGTTTTAACAGGAAGAGCCCATAATGTGGGCATGTTAAGCCAACCTTCAAAAGAAGATATCAAGATTGCCAAAAAAGCAATATCACTCGTTGGTTTGCAAAACCTTATTAACAAGCCTTTTACACAATTAAGCGGTGGTCAAAAAAGGCTTGTTTTAATAGCACAAGCTCTCGCGCAAGAAGCTAAAATTTTGCTTTTTGATGAACCAACGAATCATTTAGATTTTTCAAACCAATACGCTATATTAAATCTCATAAAAAATCTCATAAAAAAACACAATTTAACAGCAATAATAACGCTTCACGATCCGAACCTTGCTGCATGGATTTCTGATGTTGTAATAATGATAAAAAATGGCTCTTTGCTTAAATTTGGTTCTGTAAAATCTATAATGAACGCCCAAAATTTAAGTGAGCTATACGAAATAAAAATTACAGTTATAAATAACAACGGCAAGCTATTCATAACGCCATTGGAGTTTATATGAGTAAATATGCAAGCTTTGTCAATATAGCAGAAAATGTCTTTAAGGATATATACCCACAAATAGCCCAAAACATATTTGAACTGTTTAAAAAACAAAGTGGTACTGTAGTAGAAATTGGCTGTGGAAGCGCTATTTTATCCAGAAATCTATATAATTTTGGAAATTTTCAAATTTTTGCTGTTGACTTAGAGTTTGATATGGCATTTAGTGCAAAACAATTCATCGAAAAAGAAAACAAAAAAACTATCTTGCCAATTGTTTCAAACGTAGAAGCCCTACCGTTTAGCAGCAACTTTGCCGATTTAATTATAAGCAGGGGTTCAATGTTTTTTTGGGAAAACAAAGTTAAAGGCTTCAGAGAAATCTATAGAGTTTTAAAAAAAGGTGGCATAACATACATTGGTGGTGGCTTTGGTAATAAAGACCTGAAAGAAAAAATATTTAAGATTATGTCAGAGAAAAATCCAAACTGGCACAATCAGGTTAAAGAACGCCTTAAACAGACTAACCCTGAAGTAATAAAAAATATAATGAACAACTCAAATATTAAAACTTATTCAATCATAAATGATGAAAGTGGTTTCTGGATAATCATAACAAAGGAGCAAAAGTTGTGAAGTGCCATATCTGTGAATTTAGGTGCAATATTGAAAATTCAAAAATAGGATCATGCGGTATGTATCAAAATATTGATGGTCAAATTACAGAACGTTTTAAAAATTCGTACTTATTTGTAAATCCTATTTCAATAGAAACACAGCCAATGTTGCATTTTTTTGTAAACCACAAATTTTTGCAGATTGGAAGCGTAGGTTGTAATTTTAAATGCGAAGGTTGTGTATCTAATATTTTTGTAAAATATATTGATATATATAAAAATGCTTTTAAAAAACTCAGTGCGCAAGAAATTGTACAAAAAGCACTTGAAGAAAATTGCAAAGGCATAAGCTTTGGTATAAACGAACCCACCATGCACTATTTTAGCTTGCTTGAGCTAGCTAAAATTGCCAAAGAAAACAAATTGTTATTTGGTATATCTACAAATCTTTACTACACAAAAGAATCACTATTTCAATTAATCAAATACCTGGATTTTGTTAATGTAGGTTTAAAAGGATACACTAAAGAAACTTACCGAAAGTTTTGCAAAGCACCAGATTCAAAACCAGTATATAGGAATATTGTTTATCTATTCAAAAACAATGTATATTTTGAAGTTTCTATTGTTTATTCAAAAGGAGTTGAAAATGAACTTATAAATGTTGCAAAATTTTTATCTAAACTATCAAAGCAAATACCGCTGCAAATCATGCGTTTTATACCTTTTGATAAAGCCTCGGGTAAGCTTGAGTCATCAATTAAAGAATCTGAAAATTTGGTAGAAGAACTAAAAAAACATTTAGATTATGTTTATTTATTTAACTCACCTGGTACAAAGTATTTAGATACAAATTCAGATAATTTTGACATTAAGCGCAGCTTTTATGGTCCAAGGGGAGCACATATCATATCAATAAAAGGAAAGCCCAACTGCATAATAGGTGATATATCGAAAAAAGATTATGAAGAAGACGGATTTTTTGGTGGCTACAGGATCACAAGAGCCCTTGAGATGGTAATTGGTATATTAAATGCACTTAATGTAACAGATAAAAAAACCATTGCCAGTGTTATTACTGAAATTCTAAAAGACAAAACATTCCTTAATTTTTTTCATGAAACGCAAGATGACATAAATTCAAATCTTGAAGATTATTTTGATATAGTCGAACTGCTTGCAAAACTTTCAAAGGCAAACCCAAAAAGACTAATTGATTTTTACAAAGAAATTTTAGATGATATTAAACTAAAGCGCAAAAAAATTGATAAAAAATTAAAATCTTATTATGTAATGGGCACTCCTATTTTTGCTCTAAATACGCATAGATTTGAAAATAAACTGGCAAGTTTTGTTGGCCTTGAAGTTTTAAAATTAGAAAAAGAAGGAAAACCTGGTATAAATATATCCAAAGAAACTCTTATCTCATACAATCCAGATATCGTTTTTATCTCAGGTTTTATTTCATGCAAAACTGAAGATTTTATTGATTACTGTCAAAATCATAATATTAATATTAATGCCACAAAATATAAAAAAGTTTATAAATTGCCTTTCGGGTGGGACTTTGGTAGCGTTGAATGGATTTTTGGATTAATGTATATTGCCAATGTCGCTTACCCTCATATTTACAATTTTAATATTGAAAGTAAATATTTTTTATTTAACAACAAAAAATATGCACCGTTAAATAAATCATTTTATGCGGGTATTGGGTAATTTTTTGTATTCGTTATATAAATTTTTATACACTGGGAGGTTTTATGGAAACTGTTAGCCTTGCA
>NZ_JAGDWY010000040.1:6163-6669 GCF_023256235.1 Desulfurella sp. | reverse complement strand
GAATGTTGTCTGTATGGTCTAATTTGTCTTAGAGCAGAATATATATCTGCAACACACATTATTTGATCAAGTACTGACAATTGCGTTTTATCAAAACCAAAAGGATAGCCGCTACCATCTAAGTATTCGTGATGATTTGAGGCAGCAGAAACAATTTGTTTATCCAGTCCAAGTTTGGTTAAAAAAGAAAATGTGTAATAGGCATGTGATTTCATTTTGAGCCACTGTATACCTTCGAGTTTACCACTAAAGTCCAATATACTGTTTGGCACAAAAAGCTTGCCTATATCG
The DNA here is from genome assembly GCF_023256235.1 of Desulfurella sp. Taxonomy (NCBI): domain Bacteria; kingdom Pseudomonadati; phylum Campylobacterota; class Desulfurellia; order Desulfurellales; family Desulfurellaceae; genus Desulfurella; species Desulfurella sp. Next base: position 6,378 of record NZ_JAGDWY010000040.1, on the reverse strand, counting down.
TGTAAAAAGCCAGCAGTTTGCAAGAGTTCACAATCGTGATCTCCAAAACCTAAATTTTTTGCGATACTTGATGCAGTATATGCTACATCTATTGAGTGAGTTAGAGTAAATTTACTTTTTTTATCTATGAAATTTTTTGCTATTGCTTTTGCAAGCGTCATTAGTTGTGTATTATCTAAAACTATAAACCTATTTTCAACATACGAAGGCAAAAA
>NZ_JAGDWY010000040.1:0-6153 GCF_023256235.1 Desulfurella sp. | reverse complement strand
TTAAAGTGCAACTTATCTTTAAATACAGCAAAAACTTTGGCTTGCAAGTCCTTTGGGTTATAAAACTCTTGTTTTCTTGCAATAACATCAACTTCGTCAGCAAAGTATATTATGCGTGAAAGAAGGTTGGAAGAAGATGCATTGTGGTGGTCTTTGACAATTAGAGCTATATGCTCGCAAAATGGTATCTGATTTAAAATATCATAGCCAAGTTGCGCATGTTCTTGAAGGTTAATCATATTGCGATTTTCTTCAGACAACAGCTGGCCTTCGATACCAACAGCGCCAACATCATGAACCAGACAGGATAAATATAAATCTATTTTTTCCGTTCTTGTTAAATTTAAAGTATTGGCAATAATTATTGATATAAAGCCAACTCTTAGGGCGTGATGGCTTGGGTTTTTCCCAAAAGCCATCAAGTCTAGTGAATAAGAGATGTTTTCAATTAATTTTGTAAAATTTATTTTCCTATTTAAAAACATATCTAGTAGCTTAAAAAGGCCTTGTAAGCTTTATATGTTTCAAAAAGATCCGCTTTTGATGAAATTTCATATGGCGAATGCATAGAAATTAGAGCTGGACCACAATCTATGGTTTCTATATTGTGATTTGCTATGTATTTTGCAATTGTGCCACCGCCACCTTCATCAACTTTGCCCAACTCGCCCGTTTGCCACACTACATTGTTATCGTTGAAAATTTTTCTAATTTTGCCTACAAATTCAGCATTGGCATCGTTTGCCATGTATTTTCCGCCATGACCTGTAAATTTTGTTAGCACAACACCATTGTTTATGTAAGAGGCATTGTCTTTTTCATGTACTTCTTTATACATTGGGTTTACTGCGCCGTTCACATCCGCAGATAGACACTCAGAATGTTTAAAGAATGACACAATGTTTTCAAATGTTGGTTCAATTTTTTTTGCTTTTAAAATTTCAATAACAACTTCAAACAAAAAACTGGATTGTGCCGATGTATTTCCTTCTGATCCGATTTCTTCTTTATCTACCATTAAAACAATTTGCGTTTGAGCTGCTTTTTTTGAATCAAAGAAAGCTTTAAGACTGGTATATGCGCAAATCCTGTCATCCTGACCGTAACCAGCTATTAAACTTTTATCAAACCCTGCATCTTTTGCTTTAAATGCCGGAGTAAGTGTAATTTCGGCTGAGATAAAGTCTTCTTCATAAATGCCATAGGTTTCGTTTAAGATTTTTAGTATATTTAGCTTAATCTGGTCTTTTTCTTCATCGCTAAATGGAATTGAGCCTACAATTAAATTTAACTTGTCAGCATCAAAAGCTTCTTTTACTGGTTTTTCATCAACGACGTTCTTGGATAGGTGTGGCAATAAATCTGGTATGACAAATACTGGATCATCTTCATTTTCACCTATATTAAATTCTAATGTTTTTAAATCAGATTTAATAATTACACCGTGCAGCGCAAGTGGTATATTTAGCCACTGATATTTTTTTATGCCTCCGTAGTAGTGAGTGTGAAACATAGCAATATTGGAATCTTCAAAAATTGGATTTTGCTTTAAATCTATGCGAGGTGAATCGATATGACTAGCTATTAGCCTTGCACCATTTTCTTTTCCAATGCGCACCAACGCAACATTTTTATTTCTGTTTATAAAAATAAGTTCGTCTTTTGCGTGATTTGAAAAATATTCTTTAACATAATTTACAGTTTCGCGCTCGGTTTTGCAAACGTTTAAAAAATCAATATAGCTTCTGGCAAATTTAAATACTTCATCATTTTTATTTTCAACCCAAGCATTTTTTTGTTTTCTAAATAATTTTTCTTTTAAATCTTTCATATTGCCTCCAATTCTTTATAAAGATTATTTATTATATCTTTTACTTTGTTTAAAGATTCATCGCTATTGCATAGTATTTTTTCTTTAGTTTTTCTTATCCGTATTTCTACTTTGTTATTTTGAAAATTTTTAGCTCCTACAATTATGCTTACTGGTATACCTATTAAATCCATATCTTTTAGCTTTATACCAGGGCGCTCTACTCTATCGTCATAAAGAACCTCTATATGTGAAGCGTTTAATTGATTGTATAAATTTTGACAGAATTTCTTTATTTTTTCATCCTGGTCAATCTGTACTATCTCAACCTCAAATGGTGCAATCGAAATTGGCCAGATAATTCCGTCACTATCATGGTTTTGCTCAATGCATGCCTGGGCGCACCTGCCAACGCCAATGCCATAACAACCCATATAAATATATTGTTGTTTGCCATTTTTATCCAGATATACAACATTCATTGCTTTTGAGTATTTTAAGCCCAATTTAAAAATGTGGCCCACTTCGATTCCCATATATTTTTTTAACTTACCTTTGCCACAAACTGGGCAGGTTTCTCCTTCATTTACATTTCTTATATCAAAATATTGAGCATTTATATTTTTCATAGATACATTCTTTAAATGGTAATCTTTTTCATTAGCTCCAACTATTATGTTGTTTATTTGTTCTAAGCGCTTGTCTGCAACAATACTTATATTTCTTGGAAGATTAATTGGTCCAACAAAACCATTTATTAGACCCAAGTGCATTATTTCTTCGTCTGTTAGAGCGAAAAGTTCTATACTTGATGTAGCATTTTTAGCTTTTGTTTCATTTAATGAATCACTTCCTAATAGCATAAAACAAAAGATTTCACCTTTTTCGTTTTTGTATAACAATGATTTGGCAACTTTAGTGCTTTCTATGTTTAAGAACTTACAAATCTCATCAATTGTTTTAATATCAGGCGTATATACTTTTTCAATTTCACCTGGTATGGTAATGTCTTGTGAGGTTATGCTTTGAGCCTTTTCTGCATTTGCAGCATAATCGCAATTATCGCAAACAAAGATTTCATCTTCTCCAACATTGGATAAAACCATAAATTCTTCTGAGTCTCTACCGCCAATAGCTCCACTATCGGCTTTTACAATTCTGAAATTTAAACCACAGCGTTTAAATATTCTGCAGTAGGCATCGCGCATTTTCTCATAACTGACATCTAATCCTTCGGGGTTTGCATCAAAACTGTATGCATCTTTCATTATAAACTCTTTTGCTCTCATAAGGCCATATCTAGGACGTATTTCGTCTCTAAATTTTGTCTGGATCTGGTATAGGTTTATAGGAAGCTGTCTGTAGCTGTTTACATACTTTCTTACAATATCTGATACAACTTCTTCATGTGTAGGACCTATGACAAAATCTCTATCGCTTCTATCTTTAAAACGTAACAATTCTTTGCCATATTGACTCCATCTGCCAGATTCAACCCATAACTCAGCTGGTTGAACTGCTGGCATTAAAATTTGTTGAGCTCCTTTTGCGTCCATTTCTTCTTCTATAATTTTTGAAACTTTTTTGATAACTCTAAGACCAAGTGGCATATATGTATAAATACCACTGGAAACCTGGCTGATAAAACCTCCCCTTATTAGTAATTCATGACTATCAATTGTAGCATCTTTTGGTTTTTCTTTTAATGTGTAAATTGAACTTTTAGAAAATAGCATTAGTCAACTCCTTTTTGTTTGTCATTATACAAAATGAATATTAAAAAATCAAAATGTTACAATTTATAATTGAATTTAGTATATTAGTTTATTACTTATTTAAAATCTCTCAAAAAATTTAGGTTTTTTGGTGAAAAAAATTATCTGATTTTTAAAATATGCATTTTTTCTTGACAATTTTGTATCTATTTTTTATACTTGAAAACATGAAAAGGTTTTGGTTAGTTTTAACGGTGTTATTTTTTGTTAGTTTTTCCCGGGCATTTGCGGGTGAAGCTACGGTTGATGACATTTTAAAATCACTTTCAAACGAAAACAATGCGTGTCAGATTCAAAAAGGTTATGCCTCATGGTATGGTTTGAGAGATTCTTTAATGCAAACAGCAAATGGCAATGTTTACAACAGTGATGAAATTTTTGCAGCTAGTAAAACCCTACCCTTTGGCAGTAAAGTGTTAGTAAAAAATCTTTACAACGGTAAAGAGCTGTTTGTAAAAATTGTAGACAGAGGACCATATGTCAAGGGGCGCATACTGGACCTATCAAGAGGAGCAGCCAAAGAGCTTGGTATGATTAATGCGGGAGTAGTACCAATTAAAATTTATACTTTAGGGTGCGAATACGCATTAAATAAACTCAAAGATATGAATTTTTATTCAGATTCAACACTAGCTTCAACCGCTTCTAATTCAACGTCACAAAACTAACAAAAAATTAGGGAAGCTTAAAGCTTCCCATTTATTATTTTTTTTAATTAAATTTGAGGACCTGCTTGAATAATATCTTTATCAATTTCAAAGCCAAATGAATCGATGTTTTTCTTAAAAGCCAGCGCTAATTTTTTCAACTGATTATCATAAGCATCTTTATCTTTCCAGCTTTGTCTGGGGTTTAAAATGCTTTGAGGTACTTCTGGACAATTTTTTGGAATATGAAGATTAAATATTGGCAAAACTTCGTATTCTACATCATTTAATTCATTACTTAGAATAGCTCTAATTATAGCGCGTGTATGTGATATGCTAATACGTTTCCCAATCCCATATGGCCCACCATTTAAACCAGTATTTACAAGCCAGCAATTAACACTGTGTTTTTGTATTTTTTCTCCTAATAGTTTTGCATAAACGGTTGGTGGCAGTACCATGAATGGCGCGCCAAAGCATGTAGAAAATACTGCGGTTGGCTCTTCAATACCAGCTTCGGTACCTGCAACTTTTGCAGTATATCCACTAATGAAATGGTACATTGCTTGATTTGTATTAAGCTTTGATACAGGAGGTAACACACCAAATGCGTCGTATGTTAACATTATTATATTTTTTGGGTGTGGTCCAATACCTTCTTTTAATGCATTTGGTATATAAGTTATTGGATAGGACGCTCTTGTATTTTCTGTGATTGAGTCATTAAATAGATCAACCCTGCGCGTTTGTTTATCAATTACAACATTTTCTAATATTGTGCCAAATTTTCTGGTTGTTTCGTATATTAGAGGTTCGTCATCTTTAGAAAGATTGATGACTTTTGCATAACAACCACCTTCAAAATTAAACACACCATCATCACTCCAGCCATGTTCGTCATCTCCAATCAAAAAACGTTCTGGATCAGAAGACAGTGTCGTTTTACCTGTACCGGATAGTCCAAAGAAAATTGCCACATCGCCACCTTTTCCTAAATTGGCACTTGCATGCATACTCATTATGCCCTTTAGTGGCATTAAATAGTTCATTACACTAAAAACAGATTTTTTAATTTCACCTGAGTAACCACTGCCACCTATTAAAACTATTTTCTTTTCAAAATTTAACAAAACAAATACTTCGCTTCGGGTGCCGTCAATTTCAGGTATAGCTTTAAACTCAGGTGCAGCTATTACAGTAAATCCAGGTTCGAAATTTTCAAGTTTTTTTGGATCAAGTTCTCTTATAAACATATTTCTTGCAAATAATGATTGCCAGGCAAGTGTAGAAATAACTCTAATTGGTAATCTATATCTTGGATCCGCTCCTGCATAACCATCCATTACATAAATTTCTTTTTGTTGTAAATAAGCTACTACTTTTTTGTAAAGATTATCAAAAGCTTGCGGGCTAATTTCTTGATTTTCTTTTCCCCACCATATATGGTCTTTGCTTGGATCTTGTTTTACAATAAACTTATCTTTTGGTGACCTTCCCGTGTATTTTCCGCTTTCTACAACAATAGGGCCCATATGGGCTAAAATGCCTTCTTTATTTTCGAGAATTTTTTCAACTAATACAGGTGTTGGTAAATTTCGGTAAACCTTTTTTAAGTTTACTATTTGCAAATACTCAAGCTGTTTTTCTAAATCCATAAATACCTCCTTAATTTTTATGTATATTTTAACACAAAGTACAGAAGTTGTAAAATTTTTCAAAAAAAGAAATTTTTACTGTTTGACAAAAGCCCAATTAATTAATACAATATAGCCTGCATTTGGGAGATCGTCTAACGGTAGGACCGCGGACTCTGGATCCGCTAGTGGAGGTTCGAATCCTCCTCTCCCAGCCATTTGGCCTCATCGTCTAGCGGTTAGGACGCCGGCCTCTCACGCCGGTAACGGGGGTTCGATTCCCCCTG
>NZ_JAGDWY010000039.1 GCF_023256235.1 Desulfurella sp. | reverse complement strand
CCCGCAAGAATATCCAATACGCCATCCTGTCATAGAGTATGTTTTGCTAACACCGTTTATTACAATTGTTTTGTCTCTTATTTCTTTTGAAAGGCTCGCAATGCTTACAGGCTTGTAGCCATCGTATACAATAGATTCATACATTTCATCTGATATTATCCAGAAATCATTTTTAAGCGCAAGTTCTGCTAAAAATTCTAAATCTTTCTTTTCAAAAACACCGCCTGTTGGATTTGAAGGGTTGTTTAATATAATAGCTTTGGTTTTTGGTGTTATAGCTTTTAAGAGTTGCTCTTGAGTGGGTACAAAACCAGTTTTATCGCTAGCTTTTATAACAACAGGTACAGCATTTGCATATTTTACTATTGCTTCGTATGTTACCCAATAAGGACTTATTATTATAACTTCGTCACCTTCTTCAAACAATACTTGAGACAAATTAAATAAATTTTGTTTACCTCCAGCAGATACGCAGATTTCGTTTCTTTTATATTCCACACCGTTAACTTTCTTTTCTTTTTCAATAATAGCATCTTTTAGTTCATTTATTCCACCTGCTGCGGTATATTTTGTAAAACCATCCCTGATAGCTTTAATAGCTGCTTCTTTAATATTATCTGGTGTATCAAAATCAGGCTCTCCTGCGCCAAACGACAAAATTTTAATCCCAGAAGCATTCATTTCTTTGGCTTTGGCTGTAATAGCAATTGTAATGGATTCCTCAATCCTTCCGATGCGCTCAGCAAGTTTTTTCTTCATTTTTCCCCCTTAAATTTTTTTTTCATATGTTCAATAACTATTGGTGACACAAATGCACTTACATCTCCACCATTTACAAAAACATCCTTTACTATAGTTGAGCTTAAAAAGGAATACTTGATGTAAGGCATAAAATAAATTATCTCAATTTCTGGTGCAAGAGAACGGTTCATAAAAGCCATTTCCATTTCGTACTCAAAATCGGAAACAGCTCTAAGACCTCTAACTATAACTTGAGCCCCTTTAGATTTAGCAAAATCAACAAGCAAACCATCAACTTTTTCAACACTTATAGACGCTACATTTAATGATTCAATAACCTGTTTTGTTAATTCAAATCTTTCTTCAAAATCAAAAAAAGATTTTTTAGCAGTATTTTTTGCAACGCCAACTATTACTTTATGAAAAATTTTAGATGCTCTCTTAATAATATCTATGTGACCATTTGTTATAGGATCAAAACTACCGGGCACAATAGCCACAACACAACACTTATCCATATTACCTCAAATAATTTAATATACTATTGCCAAATTGTTTTATTTTAAAAACACGTTCATTTTCTACCATTTTGTTACTTTCTACGCAAACTATAGCATCTTTTTTTATCTTTTTCAATAAAAAAACCACCAAATCGTCTATTTTTAATGAATAAGGGGCATCTACATAAATAATATCAGCATTTTCAACGACATTTAAATTCAAAAAATTAAAAACATCCATACGGTAAATTTCAAATTTATCACTACTTATATTTAAATTTTGCACGTTTTTTTTTATAAATGTATCATCTCTATCAACAAAAAAAACTTTTTTTGCGCCTCTTGAAACAGCTTCTATACCAATAAAACCATTACCAGCAAACAAATCAACAAAAACTGCATCATGTATAATGGGGCAAATAGTATCGAAAAAAGATTTTTTTACTATTTGTTTGGTAGGTCTTATTTGTTTTGTTTTTCTAAATTCCAATGGCCTGTTTTTGTAAATGCCAGCTATCACTCTCATAACAAAACCTAAGAATATCATTTTTATTTACATTGTCAACGCTTTTAATATACACAATTTCACCTGGATGGGCTATTTGCTTGACACTCAGATCGTTTGTATACATTTCATTAATGCTTACTGTTATGTTATCGTTTGGTGTTACAAATTCAAACGATCCAGCCTCAAACCTGTTTTTTACAAGAAGTTTTAATTTATCACCAATACGGTCAAGCACAAGTGCAACATAAGTGCAAGGTTTTAGATATGCACTGCTTTTTAGATATTGTTTGGGTTTTCCAAGAAAAAAACCAAAACTGTATGGTCTGTGGCTTACAGTTTTTAATTGCTCATATAAGGACAATACATGTTTTTTAAAGGTACCTTCATAGTAGCTATCTATTGCTTTTCTGTATGACTTTGTGGTAAGGCCAGCATAGTATTCACTTTTATTTCTGCCTTCAATTTTTAGGGATTTTACGCCAGTTTCTATAATCCTATCTAAAATTGGTAAAGCACACAAATCGTAAGAATTAAATATAAACGAGCCTTCTTTATGTACTTCTAAAAAAAAGGGTATATTTTTCCTTGTGTCTTCAAAAATTGTATATTTCCACCTGCAGCTTTGTGCACAATCGCCTTTATTTGCACTTCTACCCGTCAGGTAAGAACTAATAAAACATCTTCCAGAGTAAGCCATACACATTGCACCATGAATAAAAACCTCAACATCAAGGCTTGCATTTTTAACAAAAATACCTAAATCAGCTAAAGTAAGCTCTCTTGCTGCTATAATGCGCTCTACATTAAATTGTTTTAAAAAATTTGCAGCGTATGAGTTTGTGATGTTTGCCTGAGTGCTTATATGTATAGGAATCTTTGTTTCCTGCAAAAAGCTCAATACACCAAAATCACTAACTATTAAAGCATCTGGAGGGTAATTTTTCAAAAAAGACAAAAAATCCTTTAATTTATCAAAATCTTTGTCAAATAAATAGGAGTTTAAAGTTAGGTAAATTTTTCTATTGGTTTTTTTTGTGTACTCTATGGCTTCTTTTAACTCTTTTAAAGTGAAATTTCCAGCGCGAGAGCGCAAACCAAAATCTTCAAAACTACAATAAACTGCATCTGCACCAAAATGTATAGCAGTTTTTAATTTCTGAAAATTTCCCGCGGGGCTTAATAATTCAACCATATTCAGGCAATCCTGAGTAAAACACTACCTGCTAAAATTAGCACAAGACCTAAAATTTCAACTAAATTGATTTTTTCGTGGAAAATTGTAAGATCAATCAACGTTATTCCAACAATACCTACACCAGACCACACAGCATACATTATAGCTAATTTTAAATATTTTGTAGCCATCGTGGCAAATATAAAACTTACAGCATAACAAACAAACAAAGCCACGGAAGGAAAAAGTTTGGTAAGACCATTTGACAAACGCATGGATGTTGTACCACAAATTTCAAACAAAACGGCAAA
>NZ_JAGDWY010000038.1:17634-26481 GCF_023256235.1 Desulfurella sp. | reverse complement strand
ATGCTGCTTGCAGTGGTTTTTTGTATGCTTTGAGTGTAGGTGATTCATATATACGTTCTAATGTCGCAAAAAATGTGCTTGTAATTGGTGCTGAAGTATTGAGTAAGTTTGTAGACTGGACAGATAGAAGCACATGTGTAATTTTTGGAGATGGTGCAGCAGCAGTTTTATTGCAGTCAAGTAATGATGAAAGCGGTATTCTTGATATAGTATTGCACTCGGATGGCGATTACACGGATCTTATGCAGATACCTGCAGGTGGGAGCTTGGCGCCTTGTTCTAAAGAAGCTATAGATAACCACGATATCTATATTAAAATGCTTGGTAACCAGACATTTAAAATGGCTGTACAAAGTATTGCAGCTGTATCAGAAGAGGTTTTAAATAAATGCAATATGAGTTTTAGCGATATTGATTTAATGGTGTGTCATCAAGCCAATATTAGAATTTTAGAAGGTGTTGCAAAAAGAGTACATTTACCTATGGAAAAAGTACAAATTGCACTTGATATTCACGGAAATACTGCTGCAGCTTCTATACCATTAGCTTTAGATTTGGCTTATAATCAGGGGAAAATTAAAAAAAATGATAAAATTTTACTCAATAGTTTTGGCGCAAGTTTAACATGGGGTGCTTGCGTGATTGTTTGGTAGGAGGCAATTAGTGTTTAAAACAGAAATTTGCGATATACTTGGCATAGAGTATCCAATATTTCAAGGTGGTATGGCTTGGGTATCAGATGCGAAATTAGCTTCAAGTGTAAGTCAAGCAGGTGCACTTGGTATAATAGCAGCAGGCCATGCAACTCCACAGTGGTTAGAAAGCCAGATTCTACTTGCAAAAGAGATGACAGACAAGCCATTTGGTGTGAATATTATGCTTCTTTCACCATTCGTTGAAGAAATTGTTAGATTGGTGATAAAGCACAAAGTAAAGGTAGTTACAACAGGTGCCGGAAACCCAGGCAAGTATATGCAAGCTTTTGCAGATGCCAATATTAAAGTAATACCTGTGGTTGGTGCTGTAGCATTGGCTAAACGTATGGAATCTATTGGTGCAATTGCTGTTGTGGCAGAAGGTATGGAATCTGGTGGACACATAGGTGAGCTTACAACTATGGCACTTGTACCACAAGTTGTTGATGCTGTGAAAATTCCTGTTATAGCAGCTGGAGGCATAGCTGATGGTAGAGGGTTTTTGGCTGCTTTGTCTTTAGGCGCAAAGGGCGTTCAGATCGGTACAAGATTTATTGCTTCAGTTGAGTGTCAAGCATCAGAAAATTACAAACAGGCTATAATTAAGGCAAAAGATCGCGATACAGTAGTAACTGGACTATCCACCGGACACCCCGTTAGAATTATTAGAAATAAGCTTGCAAGAGAATTTGAAAAATTAGAAAAACAAGAAGCATCAATTGAAGAAATCGAAAAATTAGGTTCTGGGAAGCTTAGACTGGCTGTGGTAGATGGAGATGTGGAAAATGGAAGTGTAATGGCAGGTCAAATTTCTGGTTTAGTAAAAGACATAAAGCCTGTTAAAGAAATTATAAATGATATAATCAATCAGGCAAAAAAAACATTGGAGAATTTGAATGCACTTGGAACCTGATATGAAATTTTTGATTTTTACCGGGCAGGGTTCACAGTTTGTAGGAATGATAAAAGATTTATATGATAATTTTGATATAGTAAAAAAAGTTGTAAAAAAAGCTAATGAATCACTATCTTTCAATTTAAGTAATTTGATGTTTAATGGACCTTCAAGCGAGCTGGTTTTAACCCAAAATGCCCAGCCAGCAATACTAACAGCATCAATTGCAATTTTTGAACTTTTAAAATCAGAGTTAGGTTTTGATTTTGATATAAGCGCAGGACACTCTTTGGGACAGTATTCAAGTCTTGTTGCTGCCGGTTCTTTGGAGCTAGAAGATGCTGTTTTTGCAGTTTACAATCGTGGCAAATATATGCAGGAAGCTGTAAGTGTTGGTCTTGGTGCAATGATGGCTGTAATAGGCAATAACATAAAAGAAGTTGAAGATTTATGCAAAGAAATTTCTAAAGATAAAGATTTTTATTGTGATATAGCAAATTACAATGCTCCAACTCAAATTATAGTTTCTGGCTACAAAAAAGGTATTGCGAAGCTTCAATCACTTATAAAAGAAAACAATTTAGGTAAAACAATTATGCTTGATGTATCTGCACCATTTCATTGCAAATTAATGGAACCGGTTGTAGAAAAGATGCAAAAGGTACTTGATAGCATAAAAATAAATCCTACTAACAAAATTATCATAGAAAATGTTAATTCAAATATTATTAAATCTCCACAAGAAATAAAACAATCATTGCTCGATCAAATAGCCAAGCCTGTAAGATGGATTGATAATGTAAATAAAGCTTTGAGTTATCCTATAGAATTAATCGTTGAATGCGGTCCTAAAGATGTATTGTCTGTAATGTTGAAAAGAAATGTAAAAAATGTAAATATTAGTGGAATTTTTGATTTAAAAAGCTATAATACATTTAGAGAAAGCGTATGGGTTACAAAGGCAGTATAGCAGTTATTAGTGGTGCCTCAAAAGGCATAGGAGCAGCTATCGCAATAGAGCTTGCAAAAAAAGGCTTGAGTGTAATAATAAATTATAATACAAGCGAAGAACAAGCCATAAAATTAAGTGAAACAATAAAAAAAGAACAGGGTAAATGTGAAATTAAGAAATTTGATGTTTCAAATTATGAAGAAGTTGAAAATGCATTTGCTCAGATTATTGAGAAGTACAAAACAATTGACTATTTAGTAAATAATGCGGGTATTGTATCAGACAATTTGATAATAAAAATGAAAGCGGATGAGTTTGATAAAGTATTGAAAACAAACTTGTATGGAACTTTTAATTGTTCTAAAATTGCTGCAAAATATATGATAAAACAGAAATTTGGTGTAATAGTAAATATTAGCTCAATCATAGGTCTTTTTGGAAATGCTGGTCAATCCAATTACGCTGCTTCAAAGGCTGGTATAATAGGTTTTACAAAAAGTTTAGCAAAGGAGCTTGGTTCAAGAAATATCCGAGTTAACGCTGTAGCCCCTGGATTTATTGAAACAGACATGACTGAGAGCCTTAATATAATACAAAAAAAGCTTTTAACAGATAAAATATCTCTAAAAAGACTTGGCAGTGGCGAAGATGTAGCTAATGTAGTTGCTTTTTTGCTGAGTGAAGAATCAAGTTATATTACTGGTGAAGTAATAAACGTAAGTGGTGGACTTAGTATATAAAAAAATAATTGTACAAGGAGGAATAAGTAGATGTCATCTATTGCAGATCAAGTAAAAGATATCATCAAAGAGCAACTTGGGGTAGAAGAAGAAGAAATTAAGCCAGAGGCAAAATTTATTGAAGATTTAGGTGCGGATTCTTTGGATACAGTGGAATTAGTTATGGCTATGGAAGAAAAATTTGGGATAGAAATTCCAGATTCAGATGCAGAAAAAATTTTAACTGTTCAAGATGCAATAAATTATGTAGAAAGTCATATCAATAAATAATAATTATGAGAAAGCGTGTAGTTATAACAGGCTATGGGATGGTATCACCCATAGGTCTGTCTGCTGAAGAAAGTTATAAAAATGCCATAAACGGTATAAGTGGAATTGATAAAATTACTAAATTTGATGCATCTAATTTTGAAGTTCAAATAGCAGCCGAAGTTAAAGGTTTTGAACCAGAAAAGTATGTAGAAAAAAAAGAAGTTAAAAAGTATGATTTATTTAGTTTGTACGCTTTAGCTGCAGCTAGTGAGGCCATAGAACATTCAGGTTTAAGTTTAGAAAAGCTTAATTTGTTTAGATGCGGTGTTAGCGTAGGTTCCGGTATCGGCGGTCTTGGGACAATAGAAAAATATGATCGTGCATTGTTAGAAAGGGGTTATAAAGGAGTATCACCTTTTTTTATACCTACTGCTGTTATTAATATGGCAGGAGGTAACATTGCTATAAAGTACGGTTTTAAAGGCCCAAATTATGCAACAGTTACAGCCTGCGCGTCAGCTACACACGCAATCGGTTTTGCAGCAAGAAACATAATGTACGGTGATGCTGACGTTATGGTGGCTGGTGGTTGTGAATCTACAATTACGCCACTTGCTATAGCAGGTTTTCAGAATATGAAAGCACTTTCTACCAGGAATGATGAGCCTCAAAAAGCGTCACGTCCGTTTGATAAAGATAGAGATGGCTTCATTGTTGGAGAAGGGGCAGGTATCTTGATTTTAGAAGAATATGAGTTTGCTAAAAGGCGCAATGCTAATATTATTGCCGAACTTGTTGGGTTTGGTATGAGTGATGATGGTTATCATATAACTGCACCAGATCCGGAAGGTAAGGGTGCAATTTATGCTATGCAAATGGCACTAAATGATGCGGGTTTAAATCCAGAAGATATTGAATATATTAATGCGCATGGTACCTCAACATACTTTAACGATAAAATTGAGACACTAAGTATCAAAACTGTATTTAAAGAACATGCATATAAATTAGCTATAAGTTCAACTAAATCAATGACTGGTCACTTACTTGGGGCAGCAGGTGGAGTTGAGGCTGTTTTTAGTGTTATGACAATAGAAAATTCAATTATACCACCAACAATAAACTTAGAGCATCAAGATCCAGAATGTGATTTATTTTATGTACCAAATAAATCTATTGAAAAGAAAGTTAATGCTGTTATGTCAAATTCTTTTGGCTTTGGTGGCGCAAATGCTGTTTTAGTTTTTAAGAAATTTAATGAATAGTGCTATATTTTTTGACTTAGATGGAACTCTTGTAGACTCAAAAAAAGATTTGGAAAAAGCAGTGGTTTTCACTGCTTTAAACCTTAAATTAGAAATTTTAGACAAAGAATATATTTTATCTTTGGTTGGAAATGGAATACATAGGCTAGTTAAGGATTACTTAACTAAAATTAATGCAACAGATTACTATGAACAATTTTTAAAAATATTTTTATCTTATTATTATGAGCATATTTGTGAAGATAGTTATCTTTATGATAGTGTTAAACCCACACTTCAGATATTAAAAGAACAATATAAATTATTTGTTGTAAGTAATAAATTAGAAAAATTTTCCAAAAAATTATTAAATGAGTTAAAAATAGATAATTTTTTTGAAGCAATAATAGGTGGTGATAGCTTTGAAAATAAAAAACCTCATCCCCAACCTATTTTAAATTTAATTCAAAAATACAAAATAAATCCATGTAATTCGCTTTTTGTAGGCGATAGCGAAAATGATTATTTTGCTGCAAAAGCATCAAATCTTAGAATGGGGTGGGTTAGTTTTGGATATAAAAATGAATCAATTTTAAAAAAGATTACACCCGACTTTATTTTTGACAAATTCAGGTATATATTAAATATAGCTTTATGAATTTTGATATTGAATCTATTCAATTTTTAAAGCTTTTAAAAACAATATGTGATAAATATAATGTTAAACTTTACATGGTTGGAGGTGCTGTAAGGGATATTTTGTTAAATAAAAAACCTATTGATTTCGATTTTTTAGTATCTGACAAAATAGATGAGATAGCTTTAGAATTTTCGCAAATGACAAACACAAAATATATCTTATTTGAAAAAAAAATTAGGGTTTTTAGATATGTTTTTGATAATTGTGTAGTTGATTTATCAAAATTTGATTCTAATAATTTAGATTTAGAATTAAAAAGACGCGATTTTACAATTAACGCAATCGCTTTTGATTTAGATACAAAATCGATAATTGATCCAACAAAAGGTATTGAAGATCTTAGAAATCGTGTAGTTAAATATTCAAACTGTGATGTATTTAAAGACGATCCGATTAGGTTAATTAGGTTATTTCGCATAGCTGCACAACTTAAGTTTGACATAGAAAAAAACACTTTACAGAAAGCTAAAAGTCTTGTTCATCTTATTCATAATATAGCAAATGACAGAATTACGCAAGAACTGGAAAAATTTTTACTTATAAATGATACATTTAATTACGTATTGTTAATGGATAGAATTGGTTTACTTGATGAACTTTTTGAAGAATTATCTTATGAAAATGGATGCATGCAAAGCTCAAGTCATTTATATGATGTAAAATCGCATTCTTTGAACGTTTATAATTTTGTTGAATGGTCAATTTTGAGAATGAAAAGGATTGTTGGTGAAGAATGTTTTGAGTATTATTATGATTATTACAAAACTAATAGAAAACAAATCATAATTGCGCTAAAACTAGCAGCTTTATTTCATGATTGTGCAAAACCTTTTGTAAAGCAAATAAATAACGACGAAATTTCATTTAAAAATCACGAAATTTATAGTGCCGAAATTTTCAAAAAATATGCCAAACAATACAATTTTCAAAATAAGATTACAAAAATTACGGTATTTTTGATATTAAATCATATAGAGCCTGCCAAGCTTTTTTTAAACTGGAAAAATAATACTTTAACAGATGAGTTGTTGTATGATTTTTTTGATAAATTTGGTATTAATGGTGTTGATCTTCTTATTTTTGCTTTAGCAGATACTTTGGCAAAGGGCAAAATAAGAATGGTAAACAGAGAAGTATTTATAGATTTTTTGAAAGATATGACTTGTTTTTATTTTCAAAGATATTTGAATTTTTTAAAACTTCCACAAATTTTAAAACCAAATGAGATGCTTGAACTTGGTGTAGAAAATAAAAAACTATCTATCGTTATTAGATTGCTTAAAAAAAATATATTTTTGCAAAAAATTAAAACAAAAGACGAAGCAATAGCTTTTGCAAAACAATTTCTATAAATGTTTAGCGCAATGGTATATTGATTTCCAATATTTCAAGGTGATTGTCGCGTTCTAACTTAACATCTATACGTGTTGGGTCGATTTTGACATATTTTGATATTACAGCTATTAAATCCTTTCTTAAATCCTCTATAAACGGTGCACTGTTTAGTTGCCTTTCGTGAGCAAGTATTATTTGCAGCCTATCTTTTGCGACATTTGCCGATTCTCGTCTTTTTGTAAAAAAATCTAACAAACCCATATTTATTCCTTAAAAAAGCTAAAAAGTGTTTGCAAAAAGCCTTTTTTTTCTTCTTTTATCTCGTTAAATTCAACATTATCGCCTAAAATCCTTCTTACAATGTTAAAATATGCTTTTCCAGATGGGCTATCTTTGTGTAATACTGATGGTTCACCCATATTTGTATAGCTTATAATGTTTTTATCTTCAGGCACAAGACCAATAAGCGGTATACTAAGAATTTGCAAAACATCATCTTTACTAAGCATATCGCCATTTTTGACTAAAAGAGGATTTATTCTATTTATGATAAGCTTAATATTTCTTTTTTCATTGGCTTCGAGTATGCCCACAACCCTATCAGCATCTCTAATAGAAGAAATTTCTGGTGTTGTAACAATTAATACCTCATCTGCCGGTATCATTGCATTCTTGAAACCACCTTCAATACCAGCAGGTGAATCTAAAATAATAAAATCAAATTCTTCTTTTAATTCATCTGTTAATTTAACTACCTGTTCTGGTTTAACTGCTGATTTATCTCGTGTTTGGGCAGCTGCTATAAGATAAAGATTTTCTGTTCTTTTATCTCTTATGAGAGCTTGACTAACTTTGGCCACATTTTCAATAACATTTACAACATCATAAACTATTCGGTTTTCCAAACCTAAAATCATATCAAGATTTCTAAGGCCAATATCTAGATCAATTGCGACGCATTTTTTTCCAGCAAGTGCAAGACCAAGTGCAATATTTGCGCTTGTTGTTGATTTACCAACACCACCTTTACCGGATGTTATAGTTATTACTTTTCCCATTTAATCACTCCATTTTATAGTTTAGCCAATCTTTATATGTTAATACAACAATTTTATCATTTTCAATAAATGCAACTTCTGGTTCTTTTTTAAGGGTATTTTTTGGTTTATCAGGAGCTTTTGCAAGAAACTCAAAGATACGAATTTGTGGACTATTGAGTTCAAAAGCGAATATAAACGCTTCTTTATTAGTTTTAAAACCAGCATGAGGTATGCCTTCAAGACTACCCAAAACAAATATATTTTTTTTGGCATATATATAAGCATCTCTGTTTACATTACCCATAATTATTAGATTATCATCGGATTCAAGCGTTTGGCCACTTCTTATATTACCTTTAAATACAACCGAATTTGGGTGTGTAAGTGCCTGCGTTAGAGTGGGCACATCTAGATTATTTGCAATTTTTGTATTATTTATAAAAACCGCATTTATGTATAAATTATGTTTTTTTAAATAATCTATAGCAAAATCTATGTTTCTTTTTGAGTCAAGTTTTATTGTAAGTATAGAATTCTTAAAAAATTCAATATTTTTTATAATGTGACTATCAAAAAAATCAATAATTTCTTCATTGGAACTGTTTTTGTCTATTTGTATTTCGTATCCTAAATAATTTCTACCTTTTATTGCTAAATTTTCCATCCTTTTTATAAATACCACAAAATAATAATATTTTCAAGAATTATTGAAAATTAAAAACTCTTTATGTATACTTTGTAGCGTGAAAAAAATTGCAGTTTATTCATTGGGTTTTCTTTTATCTTTTATAGAACTTGTTTTATCATTTTTTAATAAAAGTTTATGCGATGCATATTCTTGTAAGTTAGTTGCAAGTTATGTCAAGTTTGGTGAATATGTGCTTATTCTAATAGGAGTGGTTGTTTTTTTGATTTTAATATCGCTTGAGTTGTCAAAATTAAAATTTAAAGATTATTTAATTGATGCAATTTTGATAGCTGCATTATCCAGTGA
>NZ_JAGDWY010000038.1:5492-17624 GCF_023256235.1 Desulfurella sp. | reverse complement strand
TTTCTTTGAAGGTTGTGTGTTATTTTTGTTTTTCAATTTTCTTAATTTTTTTAATTATTGCAATTGTAAGATTAATACAAAAACACTACTTAATGATTTTTGCGTTTGCCAGTTTCATAAGTGTTTTTTTTATTGGTTATTTAGTAATGCCAAACCTTTCTCCTTTAAGTTATGGATACGATTTATTTTACTCTGAAACCTGTCGGCATTGCGAAAAAACAATTGTTTTTTTAAAAAAATCACATATTAATGTAAACTTATACAATGTGAATGAATATAAAAATTTTTTAAACAATATTGGCATTAATCAGGTACCTGTTCTTTTTGTAAATTTAAAAGATCAAAAGAAGTTTATAGTAGGTCAGGAAAATATTGAAAGATACTTTTCTAAGTCTGAATTAAATGTTAATTACAAATTTTTTAATGAAAACCAAACATGTATAATAGGGGATAATTGTACAAAATGAAACGGTTTTTGGTTATTCAAACAGCTTTTTTGGGCGATGCGATACTTAGTGTACCTATTGCAGATTCAATAAAAAATAAATATAAAAATGCAGAAGTATTTGTTCTTACGATTCCACAAAATAAGGATGTTTACACACTTAATCCAAATATAGATGAGATTATTTTATATGATAAGCATGGTTTAGAAAATAGTATATTTAGCATGATAAAAAAAATTAAACTTTTAAAAAGCATTGGTTTTGACTGCATAATTACATCTCATCCAAGTGCCAGAACAGCAATTATTAGCTACTTTACTACATCTAAATGTCGTATTGCACCATCAAGTGTTTCTCTAAGTTTTTTATATACAAATACAATCAGTGTGGAATCTATGCAGCATCAAATTGATAAAAACCTCGCCTTGCTAAAGTTATTAGAGTTTGAGGAAAAAGATTTGGTTAGAAAAATAAATTTGTTTTTTTCAAAAGATGATGAAAAGCTTATAAATGGCGTTTTAGAAGCTTATTCTATCGATCACACAAAAAAAATTGTTGTAATAAACCCAGTTTCAGCCTGGCCAACAAAGCGTTGGCCAAAAGAATATTACAAGGAACTGGCTTTTATGCTTGAACAAAACGGGTATTTGATAGTATTGGTTGGTACTCAAAAAGATATTAATATAGGGGAATATATAAAAAATAATAAAAAAAATATTGTTAATTTAATGGGTCAAACAACTTTAAAAGAACTTTTTGCTGTAATCTCAAAAGCAAATTTGCTTATTTCAAACGATTCGGCACCTGTACACATTGCATCTGCTTTTAATATCCCAACGATTGAAATATATGGCCCAACATTGCCAGAATTTGGTTTTTATCCTTTAAGCGAAAAAAAAGCAATCTTTGAAATAAAAGATTTAGATTGTAGACCTTGTGGTAGACACGGAGGAAATTCTTGTAAAAAATCCCACTTTGATTGTATGATGCGTATCAGTCCTCAGGAAGTATTTAAAACAGCTATAGAGTTTTTGGAATGAACTTTTGTGTTATTCGCTTAAGCTCGCTTGGGGACATTGTTTTAACAACAGCTTTTGTTGTAGAATTGAAAAAGAAATACCCGGATGGTAAAATATTTTATATAACAAAAGAAGCTTTTATTGATTTATTTAAAAATGTAGATTTTATTGATAAAGTACTGGATTTTAAACAAATAAATTGCCTAAAGCACATAAAATTTGATGCAATATATGATTTGCAGGTTAATCTTAGAAGTTTTTTGATATCAAACAAACTAAAAGGCAAAGTATATAGGGCACCAAAACACAGGTTGTATAGATTGAAAGTCTTGTACAAATCGCGGTTTCCATTTAATTTTATTAAAGACAAAAAACAAAAAGATATTATAGAAGATTATTTAAGCCTTATTGGCAAAAAAGAAGGTTACCCGAAACTAACTTGCAAAAAACAAAAAAATAAGGAATTAATAATTGGTATAGCGCCTTTTGCTGCGTGGAAAAACAAAATATGGCCAAAACAAAATTTTATAGAACTGATTGAACTTTTAGATGTTGCTTTTACAAAAAAAACTTTTTTTATTTTTGGCTCAAAACAGGAAGAAATTTTATCAAAGGATTTCGATAAACTCCCATATAATATAAAAAATTATACTGGGGTTTTGTCTTTAGGTGAGCTTGTTGAAAAAATTGGCGAGTGCGATGTTTTCATTACAAATGATTCAGGTTTGATGCATATTGCAAGTGCATGCAATGTGCCAATTGTTGCTATTTTTGGTCCAACTGTGAAAGAATTCGGGTTTTATCCACGGACAAAATCTGTTATAATAGAAAAACGGCTTTATTGCAGACCGTGTCACCTGCATGGGGGCAATGTTTGCAAAGAAGGTCATTTTAGATGCATGAAAGATATTCATCCACAAGAGGTTTTTTTAGCTGTTAAAAGTTTATTGGAGGAAAGTAATGTTTAGTGTACCAGTATTATTATATCATCATATAAATTATGATAATGATGTTTTATCTATTAGCCCAGAAGTATTTGAAGAACACTTGAAATATTTAAAACAGGAAGGCTATGTAAGTATAGACGATGAAGAACTGGCTCAATATATGATTGAAGGCAAAAAAGATTGGCAAAAGGCTGTTGTTATAACATTTGATGATGGGTATTTAGATACCTGGGTGTGGGCATATCCTTTACTTAAAAAATATGGTTTTAAAGCCTTGCTTTTTTTGGTTACATGGAACGTAGAAGAAGAAGAATCATTGGGTTTTAATTTAGATGATGTTTATGCTGGCAAAATCCAAATGGATAAACTACCAAAGTGTGAAGCGCAATATGCTATAATTGATGGTTTTAAACACAAAGTAGAAAGCAAGCTATGCTGGAGCGAAGTGCGTTTTATGGATAAAAGCGGAATAATAAAAGTTTTGCCACATTCTAAAATGCATCAAAAGGTGTATGCAAGCGATAAAATCGTTGGCTACAATAGACCAAGAGAAAAACTATCATATTTTGGGGATGTAGCTGGTGATAAAAGGTATGGAACACTTGATTTTAACAGAAAGCCTGAGTTTGCTTACAATGAATTTATTCCTGATAAAGAATTAAACGATATGCTTCATAAGCATGTTTTGGATAATGGTTATCTGGATTTTTTTAAAAAAGAAAACTACAAAACAGAACTTGACAAGATTGTTGAAAATTATAGACAAGAAAAAGGTTCAATTGGTATATTTGAAACAGACGAACAAAGATACATTAGGGTTTTGAGAGAATTAAAACTTACAAAAGGTGAACTTGAAACAGAGATTAAAAGAAAAACATACTCTTTTGCATGGCCATGGGGTGCATACGATGAAATTAGTATAAAAGCAGCAAAAGAGGCTGGGTTTAAATATTTGTTTACAACCAAGGTAGGAGCGAATATAATCGGATCTAATGTACTTGAGATAAAGAGGTTCAGGATCTGGAAATCTGATTTGAGCTGGTTTAAAACACGTTTACAGATGTATTCTAATCCTCTTTTAGCTAAAGTTTACTCTTACTTAAAAAAATAGTTTTTTATTGACATATTATACTTTTTATATATACTACTATTAAATATAAGCTAATTAAAAAGGGGGTTTTTATGAAAGAAGAGTTATCAGAGTTTTTAAAACTTAGGGACTTTGTTTTAAGCGGACCCGATTACAATACATGCAAAAAAGAGTTTAAATGGCCACATTTGGTTAAATTCAATTGGGCATTAGACTATTTTGATTATATTGCAAAAGATAATAACGATCTGGCACTAATTTGTGCAGATGAAAATGGTTTAGAAAAAAAAGTTACATTTGATGAGATGAGAAGACGTTCTAATCAAGCTGCAAATTTTTTTAAGGATTTAGGTTTGCAAAAAGGCGATAGAGCTATGATTATGATGGAAAACTCAGTGTATTTGTATGAAATTTTACTTGGTTTGATGAAAGCAGGCGGTGTAATAATTCCAGCTGCTACAATGTTGCCCCCTGAAGATGTAGCAGATAGAATTAAATCAGCAAATATAAAGTTTTTATTCGTTAACAGTGAATATGTAGATAAAGTAATGAAAGCAAAGGAAGCATTATTTGATTTGGTCGCTCGAATAAATGTTGGAGATCCATTGGATACGGTTTTGGAAGAAGATTCGGATAAAGTACCACTTTGGTTTAATTACAAAGAAGTTGATAAATACAAAGATGAATACGTACCTACATTTATAACATACTCTACAGATGAAATGTACTCTTTTTTTACTTCCGGAACAACTGCAAAACCAAAGCTTGTTATGCATTCTCATCATTATCCGGTTGGCCACTTAACAACCACTTACTGGATTGGTTGCAAAAAAGGCGATATTCATTACAATATTAGCGCACCAGGTTGGGCAAAACATGCATGGAGTAGCTTTTATGCACCATGGAATGCTCAAAGCACAATTTTTACTTATCGATACAAGCAATTTAATGCAAAAAAAGTTTTATCAGCAATAGAAAAATATAAAGTAACAACACTTTGTGCGCCACTGAGTGTTTGGAAATTGTTTTTAATTGAAGATTTAAGTCAATATAAATTTTCTCTAAAGCAACTTGTAAGCGCAGGAGAGCCACTAAACCCAGAAATAACAAAAAAGGTAAAAGAAAAATTAAATATTGATTTAAGGGAAGGTTATGGTCAAACAGAAAGCACTGCTATGGTGGGAAATTTTATTGGAGAGCCTATAAAAGAAGGTTCTATGGGTAAAACCGCACCGGGCTATGAGCTTTTTGCATTAAATGAATTTCTTGATCCAGTTAAACCAAAAGAAGACGGTCAGCTTGCCGTTAAAATTTATCCTGTAAAACCACTTGGTTTATTAACGGCTTTAGGCGATCCAGAAAAGAATGCGGCAATTTTTAAAGGTGGTTATTATTTAACCGGTGATGTAGCCTCTATAGATGAGGATGGTTATTTTTATTTTGTTGGCAGAGCAGATGATGTATTCAAGAGCCTTGATTACAGGATAAGTCCATTTGAAGTAGAAAGTGAAATTATGGTTCACCATGCAGTTTTAGAAGTAGGCGTAATACCAACTGTAGATGAAAAAGACAGAATTGTGCCAAAAGCATTTATAGTTTTGAAACCCGATTATATAGCTTCAAAAGAAATGGCATTAGATATTTTTAGATTTATAAGAGACCATATGGCACCATATAAAAGGCCAAGGGTAATTGAGTTTATGAGCGCATTTCCAAAAACAATAAGTGCTAAAGTTATGAGAAAAGATTTAAAAGCCTACGATCAAGAATTAAGAAAAAAAGGCATAAGGGGTGAATTTGAATTTAAAGAATCAGATTTTGCAGATGAACTGAATCTTAGAAGAAGCTAATTTTTTTTAACATTGAATTGAAAATATTTTGTAAATATTGTAAAATGTAAAAAAGGGAGATTGTATGGATGAAAAGAAACTGGAGTCGTTAAAAGTTGCCATATCAAGTATAGAAAAGCGATTTGGCAAAGGTTCATTAATGAAACTTGGTGAACACGAAGCAGTTAAAATAGATGTAATACCTACGGGATCTTTATCTATTGACTATGCTATTGGTGTATGTGGTATACCAAGAGGCAGGATAACAGAAATTTATGGACCGGAATCAAGTGGTAAAACTACACTTGCTTTGCACTGTGTTGCAAATGCTCAAAATGAAGGTGGCATCGCTGCGTTTGTAGATGCAGAGCATGCTTTAGATGTAGAGTACGCGAAAAATTTAGGCGTAGATGTTGACAATCTTTTAATTAGTCAGCCTGATTCTGGAGAACAGGCACTTGAGATCATTGATACGCTAGTTAGAAGCAATGCAGTAGATATTATCGTACTTGATTCTGTTGCGGCTCTTGTGCCACAAGCTGAAATTGAAGGAGATATGGGTGATGCCCATATGGGTTTGCAGGCTAGACTGATGAGTCAAGCATTAAGAAAGCTGACAGGTGCAATAAGCAAAACTAATACTGCCATAATTTTCTTAAATCAAATAAGAAGTAAAATTGGCGTTATGTTTGGTAATCCAGAAACAACAACTGGTGGTAATGCGCTAAAATTTTACGCTTCGGTTAGAATTGATATTAGAAAAGTAAATAACATAAAACAAGGCCAGGATATTGTTGGCAATCGCACTAAAGTGAAAATAGTTAAAAACAAAGTAGCACCACCATTCAAAGAAGCAGAAGTTGATATCATATACGGCAAAGGCATAGATTACATTGGAGATGCACTTGATTTAGCTGTTAATCATGAAATTGTAGAAAAAAGCGGATCCTGGTTTGCCTACAAAGATCAGCGTTTAGGTCAAGGCAGAGACAATGCAAGGGATTTTTTAAAAGAAAATCCTGACCTACTAAATAATCTTATAGACGAAATCAAAACAAAATTAGATTGTTTTACGCAGAAAAAAGAAGATGTTGCAGATTAAAGAAGTTCTAAAGGATGCAATAGAGCATAAAGCATCTGATATTCATTTGAAGGTAGGTACAAAACCAAAATATAGAATAGCTGGTGATATTCATGAAAGTAGTTTCGATATAATTTCTGCAAATGATTTCGAATCTATTTTAGATACACTTGATTTAACAAGTTATCAGATGGATAAACTTATAAAAAACAGACAAATTGATATAGGATATGGTTTGGAAGGTGTTGGTAGATTCAGGGTTAATGTGTTTTATCAACGTGGTTCTTATGCTGCTGTATTCAGGTTTTTACCATATAATATACCTACACTTGAAGAATTAGGTTTACCCGATGTTGTAAGAGAGATTGCTCTAAAGCCTAGAGGTTTGGTTTTAATTACTGGTGTAACAGGTAGTGGTAAGTCCACTACGCTTGCTTCTATGATTGATTTAATAAATGAACAAAAAGCAAAAAATATTATTACAATAGAAGATCCAATTGAGTATATTTTTAATGATAAAAAAAGTATAGTTATCCAAAGACAGGTAGGTTTTGACTGTATTGATTTTGCATGGGGACTAAGAGGTGCTTTAAGAGAAGACCCAGATGTAATTATGGTTGGAGAAATGCGAGATAGTGAAACTATTAAAACTGCACTTGAAGCTGCAGAAACTGGACATTTGGTTTTGTCTACACTTCATACTTTAAATGCCGCAGAAACTGTAAATAGAATTGTGTCAACATTTGATTATAAAGATCAAAAACAAATTAGAAGTCAATTATCAAACGTTATTGAAGCAGTTATTTCTCAAAGGCTAATAAAAAGCACATCAAAAGAAAAGTCAAGAGTTGTTGCTACAGAAATACTTTTGGGTACAGATTTTGTTAGACAGGCTATATTAGATCCACAAAAAAGCTCTGATTTATCTAAAGCATTAATTTTAGGTACTAACGGAATGCGTACATTTGATTTTTCTTTAATGGAACTCTACAATAAAGGATTAATTAGCATTGAGAGTGCTTTGGAATTTGCCAACAATCCAAATGACCTATCTTTGAAGTTTAAAGGCATTTATTAGTGGAAGGTTTAGACTACGCATTTAAGTTGATATCAAAAAAACGATATACTTCAAAAGAACTGCAGGAAAAACTTGAACAAAAAGGCATTGATCCAGAACCCATTATTAATAGATTAAAAGAACTTAATTATTTAAATGACTTGGAATATGCCATAGATTATAAAAACAAAAAGCAAAACGAAGGTTATGGTAAGTACAAGATTTTATTTCAGTTAAAAAATAAGGGTATAAGTGAAGATATTTTAAATAATTTAGAATTTTCAAATAGCAAATTAGAAGAAATTTTTTTAAGTAAGATTCAAAAAATAAAGGATAATAAAAAACAAAAAATATATGCATTTTTAATAAATAGAGGTTTTGATAGTAATGACATTAAAAATTTAATTTATAAATATGAGGATAAATTATGAACTCGAAAATTGTAAGAGAAACATTTTTAGAGTATTTTGAAAAAAACTCTCACACTCGTGTGAAAAGTTCTTCGCTGGTACCACAAAATGACCCTACTTTGCTTTTTACAAATGCAGGTATGGTGCAATTTAAAAATGTATTTTTAGGTAACGAAAAGAGGAATTATACACGAGCCTGTAGTTCTCAGAAATGCGTAAGGGCAGGTGGCAAGCATAATGATTTGGAAAATGTAGGCTACACTGCAAGGCATCACACATTTTTTGAGATGCTGGGTAATTTTTCATTCGGTGACTATTTTAAAAAAGAAGCTATACATTATGCATGGGATTTAGTTACAAATGTTTATGGTTTACCCAAAGAAAAGCTTTGGATTACAATTTTTAAAGAAGATGATGAAGCTTTTGAAATATGGCACAAACAAGAAGGTGTTGATGCGTCTCGCATTGTTAGAATGGGAGCAAAAGATAACTTCTGGTCAATGGGTGATACAGGACCATGCGGACCGTGTTCAGAAATACACATAGATCAAGGAGAAAATGTAGGTTGTAGACGTCCTGAATGCTCTATAGAATGTGATTGCGATAGATTTTTAGAGATATGGAATTTAGTTTTTATGCAATTTGATAGGTCAATAGATGGTAAACTTACCCCACTTCCAAAACCAAGTATTGATACAGGTATGGGTCTTGAGAGAATAAGCGCAGTATTAGAAGGTGTTTACAGTAATTTTGATACAGATCTGTTTATCCCGATTATACATAGTGTATGTGATTATTTTTCTGTTGAATATAAAAATAATGAAAGTATAGATGTAGCCCTTAGAGTAATAGCAGACCACCTAAGAGCTATGGATTTTTTAATAGCTGATGGAGTATTGCCAGATAAAGAAGGCAGAGGTTATGTGTTAAGAAAAATTATAAGAAGAGCTATGAGGTTTGGTACAAAATTAGGTGCAAGAGAACCGTTTTTGTTTAAACTTGTTGATAGCGTAAATGAATCTCTTGGTGATATTTATCCTGAGATTGTTCAAAATCAAATATTTGTTAAAAATACTATAAAACTGGAAGAAGAGCAATTTTTAAATACGCTTGAAGAAGGACTTGCTTTATTTGATAAACTTGTTGATAGGTCAAATAATATCTTGGATGGGCAAAAAGCTTTTAAATTATACGATACATATGGTTTTCCAATCGATTTAACACTTGATATAGCAAAAGAACAAAATATTTTTGTCGATATTGAGGGTTTTAATAGACACCTAGAAACACAAAGACAAAAGTCAAAGTCAAGCTTTAGTATGAATATAGATTTAAAAGACAGTTTGGCTTTAGCTCTTAGAGACTTAAAGCCTACAGAATTTGTAGGGTACGATAATTTAGAATGCAAAGGACACTTAATAGCAATATTTGATTTGAATTTTAACAATAAAAACGTTGTTAATACTAAAGAAATTGCTTATTTTGTTTTTGATAAAACGCCATTTTATGCAACAAGTGGGGGTCAAGTTGCAGATAGCGGATTTATTTTTTCTGAAACTTCAAAAGCTTATGTATCAGATGTTTTTAAACATTTAGATAAGTATTTTATTCATAAAGTTGAAATTTTAGAAGGCGAATTTGAAAAAGACAAAAGCTATACATTGAGTATTAACGTTGCTAGAAGAAAAGATATAGCGCGTCACCATAGTGCAGTTCATTTACTTGATTCTGCTCTTATTAGAAGGCTTGGAAATCATGTTAAGCAAGCTGGTTCTTTAGTTGAGCCAACAAGACTTAGGTTTGATTTTACACATAATTTTAAACTTACAGAAGAAGAAATTAAAGATATAGAAATTATAGTGAATAGCTGGATACAGGAAGCATACCCTGTTAAAACTACAATTATGAATACTAAAGATGCAATTGAATCAGGTGCTATAGCATTATTTAGTGAAAAATACGATGAATTTGTGCGTGTTGTTGAAATGGGCAACGTTAGCAGAGAACTATGTGGTGGTACTCATGTTAAAAATACTGGAGAAATAGGATTTTTCAAAATTATTTCAGAAGAAGCACTATCTAAAGGCGTCAGAAGAATCGAAGCAAAAGTTGGTATGTCTGCATACGACCATGTTTTAAAACTGGAAAAAGCACTAAATTTTGTTTTAAAGGAATTATCAACAAATATTGATGAACTTCCTAAAAAAATAACAGAATTAAAACAACAACCAAAAGAAAAATCAAAAACCTTTAAGATTGAATTTAACCAAGAAAAAATAAAAAACATAGATGTGTGCAATTTTTATATTGATTTTGTTGAAGGCAATATCGAAATGCTAAAAAAGTATGGTGATGCAGTAAAAAATCGTGTAAAAGATATTGTTGTAGTTTTGTATGGAAAATTTGAAGAAAAGGTTTATATTGTATGTATGGTAAGTGGTGAATGTAAAAATTATTTTAAAGCTAATGAAATTATTAAAAGGATTTGCAAAAAATTTGGGGCAAAAGGTGGCGGAAAAGAACAATATGCTCAAGCGGGCCTAAGCATTGACAAAATAAGTGAAGAACTTGTTTTCGATGAATCCCTTTATAAAAAGGAGGAATAGTATTATGCTAAAGGATTTATTTTATGCGGGCGTAGGTTTGGTATATAATATAAACCAAAAAATAACAAAAGCAATTGAAGATGGCAAAAGTATATTAAAAGAAAAAAATGTAAGCGAGTATATTAGTTCTGAAGTATCAAAAAAGAAAGAAGATATTGATAAAGTTATATCAGAATCTTTGAATGAATTTTTTTCTAAAATTGGGATAGCAACAAAAGAGGATATAGAAAAATTAAGACAGGAACTTAAAAACTTTAAACATGAATAGAAAGCCTGTTGTAGCTGGTTATTTTTACCCATCAGACAAGATTGAGCTTATAGAATATCTAAATAGTGTAATTGATTATAAACCATTGTATAAGCCAAAAGCTATAATTGTACCGCATGCTGGATATGTTTATAGTGGTTATATAGCAGCAAAAGCATACAGTATTATCGAACCATATGACATATATGTTGTTCTAGGACCAAACCACACTGGACTTGGAGAATATATATCTGTATTTGATGGAATATACGAAACGCCGCTTGGACAAATAAAGCCATGCGAGTCAATAATTGAAGAAATAACAAGCAGTCATCTGGTTAAAAAAGATAGCCTGGCTCATATAAAAGAGCATAGTATTGAGGTTCAGTTACCATTTATACAATTTACAAATAAAAATAATTTTTGTATTGTACCTATTGTTGTTGGAATAGCTGATTGGAATATATTGGCAGATTTTGGACACTTACTTGCGAATACATTAAAGTCAAAAGATGCTTTAATTATTGTGAGCAGCGATTTTAATCATTATGAAGATCAAAAAACAACCATTTATAAAGATAATTTAGCAATAGAAAAAATTCTTTCTCTATCTGAAAATGAATTTGCAAATACTATTGAAAAATACGATATTTCAATGTGTGGTGCCAATATTGCTTATGCAGCGCTTGTAGCAAGCAAAGAGCTTGGTGCTAAAAATGCTAAATTAATTGATCATAAAACGAGTTTTGATGTTAATGGACAGATGGACCAAACTGTAGGGTATGCAAGTATTCTAATTCAATGAGATCAAAAATCTCCAAAATCGTTTGGCAATATCCATTTGCTTTTGTTTTAAGCGGGATCTTAAGTGTTTATTTTTTTCTTTCAAAAAGTTATTTACTGATTTTTAGCCTTATAGTTTTTATAATTGCAATATTTAGGTTTAAACTGATTATTTTGGCTTCATTTTTGGTTGTTCTGGTTTTTGCTTTTAGAGAAAACGAATTTCCCCCGCAAAACTTTGAACAAGATAGTGAATTCAAAGCTAAAATAATAGCAGTTAAAGAACAAAGTAAATTTTTGAGTGTTATTGCAAGAAGCGAAAGTTCTAAAAATGTTTTTTTGTATGTACCAAAAAAATATACAATAAATGATAGTGGTAAATATATATTTTATGCTAAAATTAAAAGCATTGATGCGCTAAAAGATGATGATTTTAGAGACTTCTTAAAAAGTAAAGGTATTTATTATTACGGATTTGCTTATTATGCAAAATGTTTGTCAACTGGCAATATGCTCGACAATTTTAGACGGAAAATCATAACTGAAAACTATTATTTTTTAAAAGATCCGCATGATAGATTGATAGAAGCTGCAGTCTTTGGAGATACAAAACGTAT
>NZ_JAGDWY010000038.1:2661-5482 GCF_023256235.1 Desulfurella sp. | reverse complement strand
AATACTCAAACTATTCATATTTTAAGCGTTTCTGGTGTGCATATGAGTTTTGCTTTTGCTATATTTTATTTTTTATTTTTCAAAATTGTTTCAAATATAAAATTTATATATCAAAGGTACAATTTAAAGATTATTTCATCTATTTTTGGTATAGTATTTACATTGGTATATTTTAGTATAAGCGGTAGACAGATTCCTGCTGTGCGCACTTTTATTATGATTATGCTTTTTGTTTTATCAATGATATTTGGTTTGCAGAAAAATGCTTATAATATATTATTTTTTGTTGCAACTCTATTTTTTATTTTTTATGGTTTTGAGATTTTTAGTGATATTTCTTTTGTTTTATCTTTTGTAATGACATTTTTTGCTATTTACTTTGCAAATGTAATTCAAAGGCTGAAATTAAAAAAATTGTATGCATTTTTTGTTTTTAGTTTTTGCATGAGCATATTTTCAATACCACTGTCAGTTTATTATTTTGGATATGTATCTACAACAAGTTTTATTTCAAACCTAATCCTTGATCCTTATTTTGGTTTTTTAATAATGCCTATGTCGTTTTTGAGTATTGTATTTACTTTTTTACCGTATTATTTTAAGTGGCCATTTTTTGCTATTTTTGATTTTGTAATCAAAATTTATTTTCAAATATTGATTTTTTTGAGCAATCTTACAAAAATAATTCATATAAACCCTATTAATAACGTAGTTGTGGTGCTTTTATACATTGTTTTAATTACTTTAGTTGAATTGATAGTAAGTAAAATTAGCGCTGCATCTTTTTCAAAAGCAAATCTTTCTCAATAGAAAAGTAATTGTCTTGATTATTTATTTTTGATAAAGAATCTTTTGCTTGATCGAATAAGCCCAAATGATAATAACATAATGCTTTTATGTAATGTATGTAATCGGATGGGCCTAAATGGCTTTCCATTTCTTGAGCCACAATAAGTACTTTTTGGTAATTATTCTCATTTAAATACACTTCTATAAGTTTTTGCCAGTATAGAGGATTTTTGTAGTCAGAGTACATTATGGCGCTTTCTAAGTCGTTTATTGCTTTATGATTTTCTTTTAGTGTCAAATACAAAATGGCACGATTGTAGTAAGCTACATCTATATTTTGATAAGTAAGTGTATCAATAAGTTTATCAAATAACTCTTTTGCTTTTGAATAATTACCTTCTTCATAATAAATTACACCTAATTCATTGTATGCATCATAGTAATTTTTATCTAAATTAATAGTTTTTTCCAAATATTGTTTTGCTGTGTTATCATCTTTTTTAAGTCTATAAGCTAAAGCGTAAATAAAGTAAATATTAGGATTTGATGGTTCAATATCTTTAGCTTTATTAAGATAAATAAAAGCTTCAGGAAGTTTTGAGTAATCTTTATTTGCTATGATATTTTTTGCCATTTCATAGTATATTTGAGCTACTTTACTACCATCGCTTTGTGTACTTGAAGGCATAGTTTGACACGATACTATAGAAAAACTAACTAATAAAATTAAAACAATTGCAACCTTTTTCATATTTCAATTGTAAATTATACTTGAATTGTGTATAATTTGCAAGTAACAATATTAATAAGGAGAGTTTATTGGTGGCTACAGGACAAGAAAAAAAATTTTTAATACAGAATATTATTGATGAAGTTAATTTAGAAGCATTTCCTCAAGCTGCAAATCAAATATTAAACCTTTTAAATGATGAAAATGTAAGTATTTATAGCTTATCTAAAGTAGTTTCGCATGATTCATATATAGCCGCTACACTAATCAGACTGGCTAATTCTCCTTTTTATGGTGTCAAAAATAAAGTTACGGATCTGATGCATGCTATATCTATTATTGGTTTGGAAAGTGTAAAAAGACTAGTTTTAACCATATGTGCAAGATCAATTTTCAAAGACTATGATGAATTCGATAAACTTTTATGGGAACATATGATTGGTGTTGCAACTGTATCTCAGGCAATTAGCTTTAAATTTAATTTATTCAATGAGAATATAAGTTATGTAGCGGGTTTGTTGCATGATATTGGCAAAACAGTTATGTATAAAAGCAAACAAATAAATTACAAAACTGTTATAGAGCAAATTGACTCAAGCGATAATTTGTTAAGTATTGATTTGGAAAATGATCTGTATGGTTTTAATCATTGTGATGTAGCAAAAGAATTACTGGGTTTATGGAACTTTGATAATTTAATTGTTGAGGCAATCTATCTTCATCATAGTGAAAAATTTGATAATACAGATATAGGAAAACTGTCAGCAATTGTGAATTTTTCTGATTTTGTTACTAACTGGTTATCTATTGGCAGGATAAAGCCTTATAGAGTTGTTCCTTTGCAAAATTTAGAATCATTTAAATTTTTAAAAATTCACATTAATAGTATTGATAGTTTTTTACAAGAATTGTTGGTAAGAATAAATTTTTCAAAAGAAATTTTTTAAATGGAGGTTTTTTATGAAAACAAACCTTTATGCGCAAAGGAATGAAAGGCTTTATCTTAAAAACAAAAAATATAAAGAACCAACGGTTTGTAAAGTTTGTGGACTTGTTTTTATTGATGGTATTTGGAAAAAAATTGAAAAACCAAAAGGAGAATATTTTGAAGATATTTGCCCTGCTTGCAGGAGAATCAAAGATAACTATTACGGAGGTATACTGAATTTAAAAAGTGACATTATAAAATCAAAAAAAGAAGAAATAATCAATTTAATGAAAAATAAAGAAAAAGAGAGTGAAAATATCAATCCATTAAGAAGAATAGGAAAAATTGAACAGGTAAGCGATAACGAAATGAAT
>NZ_JAGDWY010000038.1:0-2651 GCF_023256235.1 Desulfurella sp. | reverse complement strand
AATGTATATACTACATTTGAGCATCTGGCAGTAGCTATTGGTAAAGCTCTTCAGAGAGCTTTTAAAGGTGATTTAGATATTAAATATAAAGAAAATGATAAAGTAGCAAGGGTTTATTGGGTTAAATGAAAATACTTCTAACAGGTGCAAGTGGTTTTGTTGGTAAAAATTCAATTGAAAAACTATCTAAAAAATACAAAATTTATGGTTTTTCAAGAAGAAAGATTGATGGAATTGAATACTTTCAGGGAGATATCTCAAATATTAAGGATTTAGAAAATGCTATAGCACATGTAGACACTGTAGTACATTTAGCTGGTTTAATCAAGGGCTCAAAAAAAGCCTTTTACAAAACAAATGTTGAGGGTGCAAAAAATTTAAGTCAGCTTTGTGCCAAATATAATATAAACAAGCTTATATATGTAAGCTCATTGGCCGCAAAAGGACCTTTGGAAAAAAATGAGCCTGTTTCCTATTATGGTTACACAAAAAGACTTGCAGAATTGGAATTACTAAAAAATTCCCATAAATATAACTTATTGATTCTAAGACCGCCTGTGATTTATGGACCACAAGAGCAGGAAGTGTATAAAATTATTAAACTTGCAAACGAAGCGGGCATTTTTTTTACCATTAATAATATGAAATTAAGCTTTATTTATGTTGAGGATTTGGTTGAGGCAATTGATAGGGTGCTTGAAAGCAGCTTTTTGGGGCCCAAAATATACACAATATGCGAAAGTCAATGGTATGATTTTTTTGAAGTGGCTGGTATTATTGAGTACCATCTTGCAAAAAACATAAAAAAGGTTGCTTTGCCAAGAATTGCGCTTGATATAATAAATGTATTTTTAAAGGCAAGCGGGGTTTTTTTTGACAAGATAAGCGAGATTAGGGCACAAAAATGGGTTTGCGAGAATATAGAATTTTGCAATGATTTTAATTTTGAGCCAAAGCATGATTTATTTGACGGTGTGTATAAAACTATAAGGTGGTATAGACAAAATGGATGGCTATAGTCCTTTTGTATTCAATGATAATGATGAGTTTATAATTATAGACCAGAGATTTTTGCCAAATATCAAAAAAGTAAAATTAGAAAACATAAATGATACTTGCCAAGCCATAAAGGATATGGCGATAAGGGGTGCACCACTAATTGGTATTGTGGCTGCATTTGGTTATTATCTTGCAATCAAAAATGCTAGAAGCTTTGACGAACTTAATCGGGCTTCTTTATCAGCCTATACCAGTCTTCTAGCAACAAGAC
This sequence comes from Desulfurella sp., assembly GCF_023256235.1. NCBI lineage: Bacteria > Pseudomonadati > Campylobacterota > Desulfurellia > Desulfurellales > Desulfurellaceae > Desulfurella > Desulfurella sp. The sequence continues at coordinate 1,381 of NZ_JAGDWY010000038.1, read as the reverse complement.
CAACTGCTGTGAACTTAAAATGGGCTATTGAAAGTCAGAAAAAAATAGTAGAGCAAAACTCATTTTTACCAATAGAAAAAATAATCAAAAAAGTAAGGGCAAATGCTTTTGGTATTTTTGAAGACCAAAAAAAGGCTGATTATGAAATGGCGAAAAATGCACTTGTATTATTCAATAAAAAAATGCGCATTATAACGCATTGCAATACGGGAAGCTTTGCCACAGGTGGTATTGGTACTGCTCTTGGTATAATAAAATATGCAGCGCAAAATAATCTGGTAGAAGAAATTTATGTCGATGAAACAAGACCTTATTTTCAAGGAAGCAGGATAACTGCTTTTGAGCTACAACATCAAAATATCGACTATACAATTGTTACAGATAGCACAGCAGGTTACTTAATGAAAAAAAAGCTAATAGATTGTGTAATTGTTGGTGCTGATAGGATTGCAAAAAATGGCGATGTAGCAAATAAAATTGGTACATACAGCTTAGCGCAGCTTGCAAGGTTGCACGATGTAAAATTTTTTGTAGCAGCACCAGAATCTACTATTGATAGAAGCCTTGATAATTTGGATAATGTGGAAATTGAAGTAAGAGACGGTAGTGAAATATTGAGTTTTAATGGGATTAGTTTAGCACCAAGCAACGCAAAGGCACTTTATTTTGCATTTGATGTTACACCGCACTACTTAATAGATGCCATTATTACAGAAAAAGCTGTTTACAGGCCAGAATTTAAACTATGAGTTACACTGTTTTTGATAATATTGAAGGTATTGGCATTTTAACGCTTAACCGTTACCAGAAAAGAAATGCCATAAATTTGGAGTTTATGAATGAGCTTAGTCAAATTATATCCGACATTAAAAACTTGGATATCAAAGCTTTACTTGTTAAATCAACGGGTAATGTTTTTTGCTCAGGTGGCGATATTGACTATTTTGCCACCTTGGATTCCAAAGAAAAAGCCAAAGATATGGCTTTTTTAATGCATAGTGTATTAAATGAGATAGAAAATTTGCAGATTCCTACAATAGCATGCATAAATGGTAGTGCACTTGGCGGTGGTGCAGAATTTATTTTGGCTTTTGACATTAGGTTTTTGCAAAGTGATAGTTTTATCCAATTTAAAGAAGTCCAAATGGGTGTAACAACAGGCTGGGGAGGAAGCTATAGATTGGTAAATCTGGTAGGCAAATCTAAAGCTTTGGAGCTTTTGCTTAGCGCAAAGCCGATATATGCTCAAGAAGCCCTAAATATTGGTTTAATTAATAATTATTTTGATAAAGAAATAATATTTGAAGAAGCTTTAAATTTTTGTAAAAGTTTTTCGAAAGAAAATTTGCCATTATCCATTGCTATATGATCACCGTCCCAT
>NZ_JAGDWY010000037.1:50986-54424 GCF_023256235.1 Desulfurella sp. | reverse complement strand
GTAGATTATATGGGTACAATTAATCAAGTCCTAGAAACTTCATCTAAAAATGCAAAAAGTGTTATAGAAACAACTGAAAATATTTCAGCTAAAATAAATAAGAACCGTGAACATATTATTAAGTTAAATGAATCTTCCTCAAAAATAAGCGAGATAATTGATGTAATAAATGAAATTGCTGATCAAACTTCTCTTTTATCTTTGAATGCTGCAATTGAAGCAGCCCGCGCTGGCGAGCATGGCAGAGGCTTTGCAGTAGTAGCAGATGAGATAAGAAAACTATCTGAAAATACACTAAATGCAACAAATGAAATTTCAAACCTTATAAAAACCGTACAAAGCGACGTAGAAACAGTTATTAAAGCAAATAAACAAGTTGGTGAGTTAGTGATTCAAAATAAAAAAGTAGTGGAGCAAAGTATTCATGCTTTATTAGATGTAACTAACCAGATTAATCAAGCCAATAATATGATAAATAATATTGCCAGTGCAGTTGAAGAACAATCAAAATTAATAAACGATATTAATCAAAGGATGCAAATAATTACTGAACACTTAAAAAATGCATCAAATAGTGTTGATCAAATTAGCTCAAATACAGCTAATTTTGCAAAAAAAGCCGAAAATAGTTTTAAAATGCTCCAGAAAGTAAATTGTGGACATTATTTAGATAAAATTTACGAAATTGCACTAATTGGTAAAGAAAAAATTGAATCGATATTTAATGATGCGGTTAAAAAAGGCATTATTACATCAAATGATCTTTGGGATAGAAACTATATACCTATACCAAACACTAAACCTCAAAAATATGAAACACGTTTCACAAAATTTATTAAAGATTATATACAACCAATCGAAGATGAAATTTTAGCAAAAGACACTAATTTTTCTACAGTTGTTCTTGTAGATGATAATGGCTATCTAGCAGCACATAATTCAAAATATGATAAACCACTAACGGGGGACTATAAAACTGATTTAAAAAATAACAGATCAAAAAGACTTTTAAGTGATCCAATTAGCTTGTCATCAGCAAAAAGCGAAGAATCGGTATATATTCAGATTTATCCACGAGATACAGGTGAGATTATGTATAGGTTGTCTGTGCCAATATTTTATTTTAAGGCAAACATTGGGGAGCTTTAAGAATAGGTTTTAATGTATAGGAGAAAATATGAAAGTATTGGTAAGCATTAATGCGTTTAAAGGCGCAATATCCACTGTAGCGGCAACCGACACAGTATCCAAAGAGCTCCTAAAATTTGGTCTTTTAGTAGAAAAATGCTACATAGCAGATGGCGGCGATGGTAGTGTAGATGTAGCAGCTTCTATGGGAGCAAACTTAAAATATTACGATACATACGATCCTTTAATGAGACCAATTAAAGCACCTATTGCATGGTTTGGTAAAACCGCACTAATTGAAATGGCAAGAGCCAGTGGCATTGCTTTAATTAGACCTGAAGAAAAAAACCCGCTAAAAACTACATCTTTTGGTACAGGCGTACTTATAAAAAAAGCTATCGAAGAAGGCGCACAAGAAATTATTCTAGGCATTGGAGGATCTGCGACAGTAGATGGTGGCGTTGGAATGTTGACGGCACTTGATTTTAAGTTTCTGGATTCAAAAGGAAATCCTTCATGGATAGGTGGTGAATCATTAAAAAATATAAAAACCATTGTTAAAAGCCCTATAAATTTTCCTAAAATAACAATAGCAAGCGATGTGGTAAACCCATTGCTTGGGCCAAACGGGGCAAGTTATGTGTTTGGTCCGCAAAAAGGAGCTGATTCCAAAATGGTTGAATTTTTAGATAGTGCACTGGCTCATTTGAACGATCTTACAAAAAAATATTTTAATATTGATATAGCAAATATAGAGGGTGCAGGGGCAGCAGGTGGAATAGGTGGATTTGCTTTTTGTTATTTAAACGCACAATTAAAACCAGGCGCTGAGTTGTTCATGGACCTGGGAAATTTTAACGAAAAAGCATCCCTTTGTGATTGTTTAATAACAGGCGAAGGCGCTTTGGATAAGCAAACTTCATGTGGCAAAGCGCCCTATCGTGTTGCAAAAAGATTTAAAAGCATAAATAAAAACGGCTTAACAATTGCATTGGCTGGTAGCATATCAGATAGAGACACATACAAAGATACAATAGATATTGCCTTAAGCATAACAAACAAGCCTTTGTCAATTAAAGAATCTATAGAAAATACAAATGTTCTGTTAAAATCTTTAACATATGAAATTGCAAAACTTTTAGCGTGGAAAGAAAAAAGATTAAATTAATTCAAAGAACATGGTTTATTAACAGAAATTTTTTTAGAATAACTTTTATTCTGACTTAATTGGTCTGCTCATCAGTGTAGTTATTGATTCAAAAGGATCTTTATTTTTTACTATAATATTGTAAATCTCATTTATTATAGGTGTCTCTATAGAATACTTTTTAGAAAACTCAAATACAGCTATTACTGTATTGTAACCTTCAGGAATACCTTTTAGCTGACTTAAAATTTTATCGATAGGCAAACCCTGGGCTAATTTTAAGCCAAGCATACGGTTTCGGCTTAAGTTGCCCGTTGTTGTTAAAATTATATCGCCAATCCCTGCAAGACCAAGCATTGTCTTATTTTTACCACCAAAAAATTTAAAAATTCTTGTAATTTCTGCAACACCACGAGTAATTAAAGCAGCTCTGGCATTTTGTCCTAAATTTAATCCATCACTAATACCACAAGCAATTGCCAGAATATTTTTAAGCGCACCTAAATACTCTATGCCAATATAATCCGATGATGTATAAACTCTAAAATACATCGTATTAAAAATATTTTGAAACTTTTTAGCTAATTTTTTATTACATGAAGCTACAACGGATGCTGTAGGCAACTCTAATGCAACCTCAAGTGCAAAATTAGGTCCAGATAATACAGCAAATTGTTCTTTTGTAATACCTAATGTTTCAATCAATATACCAGAAGGCGTTAGAAAGGTTTTTTCTTCAATACCTTTGCTTAAACTTAATGCCAAATCAACTTTTATAGAAAATTGTTTTATAAATCCTCGCAGGTACTTAACCGGTACAGCAAAAATGCCAATAGATGAGTTTTTTGGTGTATCAAAAACTAAATTTTGAGATAGATGTACACCTTTTAAATACTTGTCGTTTTGGTAGCTAACCTGCATTGTTTCAACAAGTTTTTCATCTCGCGCACACAAACATACGTTTAAATTTTTCTTTGCAAGCAAATTAGCAATAGCAGTACCCCAGCTTCCAGCACCATATACGCAAATTTCATACATTTTTGTGGTATATACTCCAGAGCCCGTAAAATGTTAAGTTTGGTTCAAAATAATCAACATGCTTTATTTCTTTTATGAAAAATTGGGCATCTCCTCCTGTAAATATAACAGTGGGGTTTTGCATC
>NZ_JAGDWY010000037.1:46801-50976 GCF_023256235.1 Desulfurella sp. | reverse complement strand
GCATCTCAAGCTTTAATCTTTCAATAATGCCTTCTACCATTTCAATATAACCAAAATAAATACCACTTCTCATACTTTCTATGGTATTTTTACCAATAATTCGCATTGGTTTTTCAAGACTGATTTTTGGTAATTTTGCCGTGTGTTCCCTTAAGCATTCCATAGATATATTTACACCTGGTGCTATAACACCGCCCAGGTACTCGCATTTTTCACTAACACAATCAAATGTTGTAGCCGTACCAAAATCTACAACAATTGCAGCACCCAAACACTTTTCATAAGCAGCAAGAGCATTCACTATTCTATCTGCGCCTACTTCTTTTGGGTTATCGTAAAGAATTTTTACACCAGTTTTTATTCCTGCTCCTACTTCTTTAGTTTTTACTTTGAATATTTTTTCAATTGCATTTACGATTTTTTGTGTTAAATATGGCACAACTGAACTGATAATTGCACCTTCTATATTAAAATCAAGACCGTTGATCTTAAACAAATCATAAAGCAGTATCGTTACTTCATCATCAGTGCGGTTTATAGTACTTATACGGAATGTATGAATAAGCGTTTTTGACTCAAAAACACCAAAACCCGTTGTTGTGTTGCCTACATCTATGACCAAAAGCATAAGTCTTACTCGATTGTTACTTTTGCAATTTGTTTTTTTCCGACCTTTAACACAAAACTATCACCTTTTTTAAGTTGCAATCCTGCATCTTCTATTACCTTATCGTTTATATACACACCTTTTTGCTCTATTAAACGTTTTGCTTTGGATGTAGAATCACTAAAGCCTATATTTTTTATCAAGTGGCATATCCAAATTGATTGTGTGTCAATTTTTAAGTTTATCTCTTCAAGCAAGTCGGGCCTTTCATTGTGCGTTAGAGCATCAAATGTCTTTTTTGCTTTTTGAGATTGACCTGGATGAAACCTTTCAACAATTTCTAAAGCAAGTTGTTCTTTAACAAATTTTGGGTTTAAAGAACCCTGTTGTATTTGTTTTTTAAAGCTTTCAATTTCCTGTACAGATTTATCTGATAATAGCTCGTAATATCTAAACATAAGCTCATCTGATATAGACATGATTTTACCATACATATCAATTGGACTTTCGTTTAACCCAATATAGTTACCTAAAGACTTGCTCATTTTATTTTTACCGTCTGTACCTTCAAGTATAGGCATCATCAAAATACTCTGAGGTCTCTGACCAAATTTTGACTGGAGCAGCCTGCCAACTAAGAGGTTAAATTTCTGATCACTTCCACCGAGCTCCACATCAGCTTTTAGTGCAACAGAATCATATCCTTGAATCAATGGGTACAAAAATTCTTTTATTGATATGGGTTTTCCACTTTTGTACCTTTTCTCAAAATCATCTCTCTCAAGCATTCTTGCTACACTCATATGACCTGCAAGCTCAATTAAGAAAGCGGCAGACAGCTTTTCGCACCATGTTGAATTATAAACAACTTTCGTCTTATCTTTATCTAAAATTTTAAATACTTGCTCTTTGTATGTTTTTGCGTTTTCTTCAACCTCTTCTTTGCTTAAAGACGGTCTCGTTTGTGTTTTTCCGGTAGGATCTCCTATTGTTGCAGTAAAATCGCCAATTAGAAAGTAAACTTCATGACCCAAATCTTGAAAATGCTTAAGTTTTTGTATAAGCACAGTATGTCCAAGATGCAAATCTTTTGCAGTTGGATCAAAACCAGCTTTAATTCTTAAAGGCACACCTGTTTTAAGTGATTCTTTTATTTTTTCTTTAAGCTCTTCTTCTTCTATTATTTCTACACTTCCTCGTTTTATTTGTTCAAATTGTTCATTGGCTAACTTTTCAATATCCATTAACTACACCTCGAGTACCCACAATTTTTGCACACAGCGCATCCTTCTACTTCTTCTAACACACCACCACATTCCGGACACTCTTCATAATTTTTTTCAACCTTTTTGTCTAAAAAATGATCTTTCAATACCTGAGCAATAGCATCTGGTACAGATTTAATAAGCCTGCCTTCATTCCAGATAGGCTGAGCACCTGTTATGTTTATAAGTGTACTTACAATTTTTTCAACATCTACACCGTTTTGTAAAGCTATTGAAATAAGTCTGCCAATTGCTTCTGACAATGCCGATATATCACCACCTGATTTGCCTATATTTGCAAAAACTTCTACAGGTTTGCCGCCCATGGTATTTACAGTTACATACAGGCTTCCTCTGGATGTTTTGAGTTTTTCCGTAAAGCCACGCAATACGCGTCCGCGTTTAATAGTCTGTAGTTTTTCTTGTTTGGATTCTGATACCAAAACCTGAACGCTTCTTGAGCCGTCTCTGTATACAGTTAAGCCTTTTAAACCTTTTTCTATAGCGTAAAAATATGCTTTTTTTACATCATCTACAGTTGCAGAATTTGGCATGTTTATTGTTTTTGATACAGCATTGTCTGTATAATTTTGAAAAGCCGCTTGCATGTCGATGTGGGCAGTATAGTCCATATCCATTGATGTTACAAAAATCTTGCTTAAATCTTCAAGGGATTTTGGCAATTCCAAACCTTTAAGCCTTCCACCATTTGCAATCAGTTCTTCTAAAAAATCATCTACATTAATACCGCTTGATTGCAGTCGATCAAGCAGTCTTTCATTTACATATTTTAACTTTTTACCGTCAAGCACCTGCTTGTAATAAGCAAGTGTAAAGTATGGTTCGATACCTGATGAACAATCAGCTATCATAGATATTGTGCCAGTTGGGGCAATTGTGGTTGTTGTGGCATTACGCATTAATATATTTTGATCTTTGAAGATGCTATTTTCATAGGCCGGGAAACAGCCTCTCTGACTTGCCAGATTGCTTGATGCAACATGACTTTCTTTTTGTATAAAACCCATCACATCGCTTGCTAATTTAACACCTTCTTTGCTATTGTAGGCAATGTTTAGATCTACAAGCATGTCTGCAAATCCCATTATACCCAGCCCTATTTTTCTATTTTTTAGTGTTTCTGTTTTTATTTGTTCAATCGGGTAGCTATTAACATCAATTACATTATCCAAAAAACGTACTGCAGTGTGAACACATTCTTTTAAATCTTCCCAGTCAATTGAACTATTTTTAACAAATTTTGATAAATTTATAGAACCTAAATTGCAAGATTCATAAGCTAAAAGAGGCTGTTCACCGCATGGATTTGTTGCTTCAATTTCAACACCTTTTAAAGTGTGAAGTTTGTTGATTCTGTCAATAAAAACAAGACCTGGTTCACCATTTTTCCATGCATTATTTGCAATCTCATCCCATACAAATGAAGCTTTAAGCTTACTTGCTACCTTTTTTGTATGTGGATTTATTAGTTCATATTCTTCATCATTTTTAAGTTTTTCTAAGAAGTCATCAGTTATAGCAACGCTTATATTAAAGTTCGTTATGGCATTTTCCTGTTCTTTGCAGTGTATAAACTCTAAGATATCTGGATGATCGACCCTTAAAATTCCCATATTTGCACCGCGTCTTACGCCACCTTGTTTTACGGATTCAGTAGCACAATCAAATACTTTCATAAATGACACAGGACCAGATGCTACACCTTTTGTAGATTGGACCACCTCACCTTTTGGTCTTAGTCTACTAAAAGAAAAACCTGTACCACCACCAGTTTTGTGTATAATTGCAGTTTGTTTTACGGCTTCAAATATCTCTTCCATAGAATCACCGACAGGCAACACAAAACATGCTGATAGCTGACCCAATGGATTTCCTGCATTTATCAAAGTAGGTGTATTTGGTAAAAATTTAAGTGAAGCCATTAAATCATAAAATTTCTCAAACCAGTAATCAAAGTCTTTTTCTACCTGTGCTATGTGTTTGCTCACTCGCTTTAGCATATCATCTGGTGTTTCTATAATCTCGCCACGTTCATTTTTTTTAAGATATCGCGACTTTAATACTGTTATAGCATTTTCACTAAAACCCATATTTACTCCTTAAATATATCTTTTATTGTAAAATTGCAATACGTTTTATTAAAAGTTATATAAAAAGCTATACTGTAGCGCTCATTTATTTTTAAGTTATCGGCATCTGTTGACACAAACGATTTGCTTTTGCCATTGAAATCAAAAAAAAGAATATTATGGTAAGGTTTTTTCTGTATATCTTTCAAAATA
>NZ_JAGDWY010000037.1:43753-46791 GCF_023256235.1 Desulfurella sp. | reverse complement strand
CCGCCTCTTACAAAAAAAGTCGGCTCTTCATGACCTGCCCCAAATGGTTCAAGTTCTCTTAGATTTTCTAAAAAATCAGAATTATCAAAAATGTTTATATTGCAGGATAAATCAACCCTAAGCTTGTAAGAAGCGTTTACTTTAAGCCTTGAGACTTCTTTGTTTATAGCTTCTCTAAATGGTTCTATATATTCCTTTTTAAGCGTAAGCCCAACAGCCAATTTATGACCACCAAATTTATCAAGCAAATTCTCATGACGCTTTATAATCTCAAATAGGTTTATAGATTCGACACTTCTTCCACTTCCAACACATAAATAGTTATCTTCCGATATAACAATGGAAGGCTTTCTATAAAAATGAGCAAGGTTTCCTGCAACTATACCAATAACTCCTTTATGCCACTTACCGCTTACAACAATTGCATCGTAATGGTTTGCGCTTGGCACCATTGATTTTGCTTCCTGCAAAATTGCCTGTTGTAGACGTTTTCTTTTTATATTTAATTCATCCAACCAGCTTGCTATTTTTAGCATCTTAATTTCTTGAGTTGTTGTAAACAAATCTATGGCCAAATTGGCATCAGCTAGCCTACCAGCAGAATTTATTCTTGGTGCTATTTTGTATGCAACATCATAAGTACTCAAATTGCTTGAGATATTTGAAACAGCTTTTAATTTATCCAATGCTTTTGAGCTTTTTGATAGGCCATACTTTACAAATACTCTATTAACATCAACAAGTGGTACAACATCTGCAAGCGTACCCAGACTCACAAGGTCTAAATAGTTTGCAAGATTTGGCTCTTTTGTGAAAAAATTTCTCTCTCTCAACGTTTTTCTCAAAGCAAGTAAAAAATTAAAAGCCACACCCACTCCTGCAAGTTCACTAAATGGGTATTTAGAATTTTTCATCTTTGGATTCACAACTGCATATGCATTTGGTATGGTGTTTGGTTCATGGTGATCTGTAATAATTACATCCATACCCAGTTGTTTTGCAAATTCAATTTCATCCTGGCTGGAAATACCATTATCTACAGTTATAATTAATTTTGCTCTTTTTTGATGTGCATACTTTATCGCGGCAAGCGACAAACCATAACCGTCTTCTCTTTTTGGTATGTAGTATGTTACGTTTGCACCTATTTCTTGAAAAAAGTTTATCAGTATTGAACAAGCAGTTATTCCATCTACATCATAATCACCTACAATGCAAATACGCTCCTTTGCAATGAGAGCTCTAACAGTACGAGCTACTGCCAAATCCATATCGCTTAATAAAAAAGGATCGTAAAGGTGAGATAATGATGGTTTTAAAAACCTGTCAATATCTGAAATATTTCTGTTATTTAAAATCTTTACAATAGCAAGAAAATGATATGAATTGCCAATTTTTATTTTTTTATTTTCGATATTGCAAAAATCTTCATTAATAATAATTTCAACCAACTCACCTTTGGTGTTATATCTTTTTTCTAAATTCATTGTAATCTTTCAAAATTTTTAAGTGGTCAAATGCAATCTCGTCTGGCAAATTATCCAAATCAAAAAATCCTAAATCCCTGGCATCATCTGAAGCTTTTGGGTTGCCACTTGCTTTGGCATAAAATACAACGCTTACTGTATGGCTTCTTGGATCTCTTGCTGGATCTGAGTAAACACCAAAAAGCTTTGGCTCTACAATATCAAGGCTTGTTTCTTCTTTTACTTCCCTGATTACAGCTTGCTCTACACTTTCGCCGTAATCTACAAAACCACCTGGTAAACTAAAGCCAAAAGGATAATTTTTCCTGCTTACAAGGAGGACTTTGTTTTGTTTTTCTATTATACAATCCACAGTCAAAGATGGATTTTTATATATTTTAACCGGGTAGGAACATCTCGGGCACAAATCTGCATGAGAGCTTTTTTCATCAAAACTTTTAAGTGCTTCTTCAATTTGTTCCAATACATTGGCTCTGGAAGTGCCACCAAAAGATTTTCTTTTGTCTACGCTGCGCTTAGGCTCACAGTAATCATAAACATCTTCTTCAATCTGGTCTGCAAATTGCTTGTATTCTATAAGCGTCAGTTCTTTTAATGTTTTGTTTTGAGCTATAGCATATGCTACAATTGAACCAACAATTTTGTGAGCATCTCTAAATGGATAACCTTTAAGGCTCAAGTAATCAGCCAGATCAGTTGCTGTAATAAAGCCTTTTTCAAGAGATCTTTCAATCTCATCTATATTTAGTTTAATTTTTGGTATAAGTCTTGATAGTATATCAATAATCATTAAACAAGTATCAATTGTGTCAAACAGCGCTTCTTTGTCTTCTTGCATATCACGATTATATGAAAGTGGCAAACCTTTCATCACTGTTAAAAGTGTAAACAAATTACCATATACTCTACCTGTTTTACCCCTTATCAACTCTAAGCTATCAGGGTTTTTCTTTTGTGGCATAATACTTGAGCCTGTTGAAAATTCATCAGGTAGTTCTATAAAAGAAAATTCGCTAGATGAGTAAATGATAAAATCTTCTGCAAGTCTTGATGCATGCATAGAAAATATAGCGCAATTATTTAAAAACTCTATCATAAAATCTCTATCAGATACCGCATCGATAGAGTTTTTAGATATTTGTGTAAACGAAAGCAAACCTGCAGTATAATGTCTATCAATTGGCCAGATTGTACCAGCAAGCGCTCCAGCACCAAGTGGCATTACATCAATACGCTTTATTGTATCTAAAAATCTTTCTTTATCTCTCTTAAATTTTTCAAAAAAAGCCATTATGTAATGTGAAAATAATATCGGTTGGGCATGTTGCATGTGTGTAAAACCTGGTATTATAACATCAATATGCTCTTTAGCAAAAAGTGCAAGATTTTTTAACAATCCATTTAGCCTATCTATTATTTCTATACTTATATCTCTTAAGAACAAACGCTCATCAAGTGCTATTTGATCGTTTCTTGAGCGTGCCGTATGAAGCTTACCACCTACTTTACCAATTAAATTAATAAGAGCACGTTCTATTGCCATGTGTATGT
>NZ_JAGDWY010000037.1:35563-43743 GCF_023256235.1 Desulfurella sp. | reverse complement strand
CTTCATCTTGTGGATTAAATTCAAATTCACCTGTTTCAATCTGTCTTTCAATTTTACGTAAACCATCAATAATTTTCTCGGCTTCTTCTTGATCAATTATTGATTGCTTAGCAAGCATTTTAACATGAGCTATGCTGCCTAATATGTCATATTTATAAAGACGCTTATCATAGCTTATACTTTCTGAAAATTGTTCCATTAGATTATCCTGGCCAGTATTAAAGCGTCCAGCCCACAATTTACCATTCATAAACACTCCTTTTAAAAACTCTGCAAACTCCTGATGTTTTGCTTTTTCATTATTCTAAAAGAACGCTTAAAAACCTCAAAAAAACATTCTTTTAAACAAAATAACTATCCCTACCTTTACCCATAAACTTTTTTTTGTAAAAAAACTTGCCGTCATTTTTTATCAATTGATTCAAAAATACAAAAATTACCATACTTAAAACACAATGTGATTAATCCAGAACTCTTATCAAAACAGTTCCGTTTTTTATTATAGTCTGATGATTTTTTTCAATTTCTCTTATTGCTTTTTTAACATTAGACTCTTTAGCTTTGTGCGTTAATACTAAAAGTGGCACGACATCCAAACCTTTTCCTATTTGCACAACACTTTTTATGCTAATATTGTACTTGCTTAAAACATAGGAAATACGGCTAAGTACACCAACACTATCTACAACACTAAACCTTATATAAAAATTAGACTCAAGACTATCAATATCTACAAATTCCATTTTTTCAAACACGCGCATAGAAAGCGTGTCTTTTACTGTACCAGATTCAATATCTTTTGCAATATCAATGATATCTGCAACCACAGATGAAGCTGTGGGTAAACTACCTGCACCTTTTCCAACATATGTAGTCTGGCCTGTCATATCAGAAATAACGCTTATTGCATTATAAACACCATCTACTTTAGCAAGTATATTATCTTGCTCTATAAAATAAGGGGCAACACGTACAAGTAGTTTATTATCTTTTGAATTTGCTATACCAAGCAATTTTACTCTGTAGCCTAATTTTTGGGCAAAATCTATATCAATAAAGTCAATATCTCTTATGCCTTCAACATGTACATCTTTTTCTTCAACTTTAGCATTAAAACTAATTGAAGCTAAAATCGCCATCTTTTGAGCGGAGTCAATACCATCTATATCAAATGACGGATCACGTTCAGCGTAACCTTCTTTAATTGCTTTATTTAATATAGTTTCAAAAGACTCGTGTGTTTCAAACATCTGACTCAAAATATAATTGCATGTACCATTCACAATTGCTTTTATGCTTTTTATGTTGTTTGCCATTAAGTCCCTTGTGATAACCTTTATAATAGGCACACCGCCTGCAACAGAAGCTTCAAACCCAATTTTTACACCATTTTGAGCAGCTTTAGAAAAAATTTCAAAACCATGATTTGCAAAAAGCGCCTTGTTTGCGCTAACAATGTTTTTTTTGTTATCGATAGCTTGGCAAACAAACTTACGTGCTACATCAATACCACCAATGAGTTCCAAAACAATATCTATATCATCGTCAAATAATTCTTTATATTCTTTTGCGTAAATATAATTTGTTATTAGATTTTTGCACTTGGAAGTTCGGGAAAAAACCTTTTTAATATTGATGCCAAAACCCAATCGTTTTCTTATTAAATCAGCATTATCCTGTAAAATTTTAACAACTCCGCAACCTACAGTTCCAAGACCAAAAATCCCAATATTTATGTTTTTATCCATAAACAAGCTCCTTCATCAACTCTTCTACACTTAAAAGCCTATCAATTCTATAAGCATTAGTGCCCACAGTGTAAATGGGTTTTTCTTTGTCGCTGTTGTAGCCTGCGCTTGAGAGCAAGCCATTGCATATGCAAAAGTAATTTATATTATCTACCATAGCAGGACAATACCCATCTTTATTTAACAAATAACCTTTATCACAATTTGGTGGCCTTTTTGCCAAAAGCGCATCCTGATACATAGGCGATGATTTTATTACGCGAAATGGCAAACCCGAAGGCGAACCTGGTCTATATGCTACAATAATATCGTCTTTATTTGCTTTAATTACTGCCTGTTTATAGTCATCGGAAGCACTACTTTCAAATGTTGCTAAAAATCTTGTACCCATCTGTACACCATCAGCTCCCATTTTTAAAAATTTTTTTATATCTTCATGTGTGTAAATGCCTCCTGCTACAATAACAGGTATATCGCCACATTTCATTGCCTTTTCTTTTATTGGAGGAAAAAGATTCTCAAGTTTATTTTCTTCTTTATCTAAATCTGCAAAATGAAAACCCAGGTGCCCCCCAGCTAAAGGACCTTCCACTACAACAGCATCAGGCCTTGTCCCAAAACGTTCCCAGCGCTTACAAATAATATCAAACGCCCTTAGGCTTGACACAATAGGAACAAGTGCTACATCTTTACTTGTAGCTATTTTTGGAAGTTCAGTAGGAAGGCCAGCGCCAGATATGATTATGTCTACACCGCCAGCTATTGCACCTTTGACGCTTGCTTCGTAGTCTTTTTGGACAGCTACCATAATATTTATGCCTACGTAGTTTGAACCGTCTTTTGCAAGAGCGATTTCTTCTTCGCAAGCTTCATATATAGAATATTTTTTGTTATTTCGCTTACTTAAGATTCTATCTAAAGCCACACTCGATACAACACCAACCCCACCGTTTTGTGAAACAGCTTTTGCCAGGGGGTACAGGCTCACGCCTACACCCATACCACCTTGTATTATGCAGTGTTCTATTGTTTTATCTTTAATTTTTAGTTTCTTTAGTGCCATTGTTGCTTTTTACATCCTTTTTATTCATCACTTTTGCAAATTTAAGCAAGTATTTAAAGCATCTTTACGCAGACACTTCACCTGCGCTTGAAAGCAAATTATAAAAAACCTCACAATTACTAATTGTTATATAAATTAGCCGCTTTTTCAAACCCATCTGTAACCACTTTCATGCATGCTTTAGAGGCAATTTCTGCACTTTGACTTAATATTTTTTTTTCATCTTCGCTAAGTTTCTTTAATACATAATCTGCTGTATCAATTTTAAAAACATTTGCAAATAATACGCTTCTTACTCCAATTTTTACCTGTACAAACGCTTTTGATCCTAAAGTGTCAATAATTGATTGCACGCCTTTGTGTCCACCACTTGATGAATTTCTCTTAAGTCTAACTTTCCCCAGTTCTATATCTATATCATCCCTTACTATAATTAGGTTTTCGATGTCAACCTTGTAAAAACTAACAATTAAACCTACAGACTTACCACTTAGGTTCATGTAGGTGATTGGTTTTGCAAGCAATACTTTTGTCTGTCCAATGTAAGAAAATGCACACATTGCATAAAATGAGCTTTTACTAAATTTTACACCCAGTTTTTCTGCTATTATATCGAGAACTAAAAAACCTGCGTTATGAAAAGTATTTGTGTAAACCTCTCCAGGATTTCCAAGCCCAACAATTACATGCATACAAGATTATTAAGTTTGAGGAGCTTCAGTTTGAGACTCCTCTTGAGCCAATTCTTCTTTAGATTTACCTACAACGCCAACAATTTCAAAATTCTTACTGCTAGCTATCTTGACTCCTTCGGGAAGTTCTAAATCAAAAGCATGTATAGAATCGCCAATTTCCAGATTTGTTACATCTAAAACTATCTCATGCGGTATTTTATCTGGTAAGCTGTTTAGTGCGATCTTCTTTCTTGGTTGATATAAATCGCCGCCAGCTTTTACACCTTTTGGTTCACCTTTTAATACAATTGGTACTTCTATATTGATATGCTTGTTTGGGTCAAACTTATAAAAATCTATATGGTAAATATCTGAAGTTACAGGGTGTTTCTGCATTTCTTTTATAATGCATCTAAAAGTCTCATTATCAAAACTAACCTCAAAAATATCGGTTCGTCTAGCTTTCCTTAAAATTGTAAGTGTTTCTTTTTTATCTAAGCTTATATTAATAGGCTTAGGCAATTGCCCATAAATTACAGCGGGTATGCGGTTTTGTTTACGAAGCGTTTTTGCTTTTGCATCCCTGATTTGTGCTTTAAATTGCATTGTTCCTCCTTTTAATCAAACAGTGAACTTACCGATTCTTTATTATAAATTCTTCTAATTGCTTCCCCAATAACATTGGCAACAGAAAGCGTTTTTATTTTTTTGCAATCCCTATCTTTATTCCATACCAGTGTATCTGTAACAACAAGCTCTTTTATAGGAGATTTTTCTATGCGCTCAAGTGCTGGTCCAGAAAGCACAGGATGTGTGCAACAAGCATAAATTTCCATTGCACCTTTTTCTGCCAAAGCAATACTTGCATTTACTATCGTACCTGCTGTATCTATAAGATCATCCACAAGCACAGCAGTTTTTCCTTCTACTTCACCTATAATATGCAAAACCTCGCTTACATTAGGTTTAGGTCTTCTTTTATCTACAATAGCAAGGCTACATCCAAGTTTTTTTCCCAACTCTCTGGCTCGCTCAACACCACCTGCATCTGGTGAAACTATTACAATATCATCTTTGTGAAGCTCACGAATATAATTGGCTATAACTGGCGATGCATATAAGTGGTCAACCGGTATATCAAAAAAACCCTGAATTTGACCAGCATGCAAATCCATAGCAACAATTCTGTCTGCTCCAGATACGGTAAGCAAATCTGCCATAAGTTTTGCACTTATTGGTACACGTGATTTTACTTTTCTATCTTGTCTTGCATATGCATAATATGGTAAAACGACAGTTAAGGAATTTGCGCTTGAGCGTTTTATTGCGTCCATTGTAACAAGCATTTCCATTATATTTTCATTAACAGGTCTAGATAAAGAACAAATCAAAAAAACATCGGAGCCTCTTATATTTTCCTTTATCTGAACCGAAACTTCACCATCGCTAAAGCGTGAAATTTCCGTATCAACAATTGGCTCATTGAGATAATAACTTATTTTTTGAGATAGCTCTTTGTTAGCTGAACCAGCAATTAATTTTAAACCTCTCATTAAAACCACCTTTTAAAGCCATCTTTAAAAAATACATCTGGCTTTAATCTAACAATAAAAGCCCTTCAAAACTTACCAGCTTAATCTACCAAATAGCATTGATTTTGTCAACAATATGTAGATTCAAAAGGACTTTTTAGTGTGATAAGCACTTTTTGTTTATAAATAATTGAGCCTAATAAATTCACTTGACTTTTTTATATAAGTCTAATATATTTATGCTAGACTAATTATTCTTTTGAATTAGAGGAATTAGATGAAAAGAGATTTTAAAACATTGTTTTTATCTTTTTTAGCTGTATTTGGACCAGGCTTTATAGTTATGATAGCAGATATGGATGCAGGTTCAATTACAACCGCTTTTGTGTCAGGTGCAAAATATGGTTACAGTCTTATACCTTTACAGATACTGCTTATACCCTTATTATATATAGTACAGGAAATTGCATCAAGACTAGGATGTGTTACAAGCAAGGGACACGGCGAACTTATAAGAGAATATTTTGGTGAAAAATGGGCTGCTTTTTCTACTATTTTATTGCTTATTGTGGTTTTTAGTGCACTTTTAACAGAGTTTTCTGGTATTGCAGCAAGTTCAGAAATTGTTGGCATACCAAAGGACTATCTTATTATTACAAGCGCAGTGTTGCTAGTTCTTGTTGCTCTAAGCGGAAAATATAAGCGTGCAGAAAATATCGCTATTGTTTTTTCTTTGGTTTCTTTTGCTTTTATACCTGCTGCCATAATGTCTCATCCAAATTATTCAGAAATAGCAAAAAGTTTTAGTTTAGCTCAACCTTTTAATAACAAAAATTACCTTTTTCTTATAGCTGCAAATGTAGGTGCAGTAATCATGCCTTGGATGATTTACTACCAACAAAGTGCAACAGTAGAAAAACGTTTACAAGCTTGCGATATAAAATTTGCAAAATGGGATACATTGATCGGTAGTTTTGCAACACAAATTTTAATGATTGTAGTAATCATACTGGGCGCCTCTGTACTTTATAGAGAGCATATTTCACCTGATAATGCTTATAATTTTGCTTTGGCTTTGGTACCAATTGCGGGGAAATACAGTGCATTGCTGTTTGCTATTGGGTTGTATGCTTCAAGTATTTTAGCTGCATTTGTCGTTTCTATGTCATTTGCCTGGGCATCTGGTGAAACCTGGAATTTTGGTCACTCTTTAAACGCCAATTTCAAGCAAGAAAAACTGTTTTACTTAATATATATTGCTTTAGTTGCTCTAAGCGCCATCATAATTCTAATACCTGGAATACCACTTGTAAAGATTATGGTTGATGTAGAAGCTTTTAATGGTTTTGTACTACCAATTGTTATAGGTTTTTTAATAGCGCTTGCAAGCAGCAAAAAAATACTCAAAAATTATTCATATTCTAAAGCCTATATTAGCATAGTCGCACTTCTTGCTTTAGCAATTATAGCGTTAGGGATATATTCTGTTGTTGTGTAAGCTTAAAAATTGTTTTAGGCTAAAAACCGCCTCAACCGTGTTAAAATATTTCCGCTATATTTTCGATGCATACAAAAGCCAGTAACAAATATAATCTTGACAACCTTCCAAATAAGGTTATATAGACTCTAAAGTAACTTTAAGCTAAAAATAGGAGGGGTTTGATGAAAGAATTTGTAAAAATTGAAGATTTAAAATTTATAGAGCACCCATCAAATAAAAATGTAAAAATAGGTTATATTTTGACACACAAAGATGATAATGTAGATTTTACAAGTGCTATTGTAAAAATACCTAAAGGTCAATCAATACCAGAGCATACGCATAATGTGTATGATATTATATGCCCTTTATCTGGAAAAGGCACAATATGGGTAGAAAACGCAGGTGAATGCGAGCTTAAAAAAGGTGTTTTTGTAAAAGTTCCACCACACACAAAACATAAGATTTATAATGTTGAAGAAGATTTAGAAATTTATGACATATTTAGTAGTTTCAATTTATAAAATACAAATAAATAATCCTATTTAAATAAAAATTTCTAAAATAGTAGACGGGCACTTTTGTGCCCTTTAAAATTAAAAAATAAAATTATTCATTCATAGGAATACAAGAAACAAAAGTATGTTTTAGGTTTGCTCTTTTTGGGCAATGGATTTACCAATTTCTCTTAATATATCAAGCGGTATTGGTAAAATCGTAGTTGTATTATTTGTAGAAGAAATCTCATTTAATGTTTGAAGGTATCTAAGCTGGAGAGCTATTGGATTTTGTGATATAATACGTGCCGCTTCGTTTAATTTTTCGGCTGCTTGATATTCACCATCAGCGTTAATAATTTTAGCCCTTCTATCTCTTTCTGCTTCAGCCTGGCGTGCCATTGCTCTTTGCATATCCTGTGGTAAATCAATCTGTTTTAACTCAACCAGTGTTACTTTTACACCCCAGGCATCTGTGTGTTTGTCAAGAATTTCCTGGATTTCTGAATTGACTTTTTCACGTTCTGAAAGCAATTTATCAAGCTCAGCCTGACCACAAACACTTCTTAATGTGGTTTGTGCAAGCTGCTCTACTGCATATGCGTAATTTTTAATCTGAACTACAGCATTTAGAGCATTTACTACTTTAAAATATACAACGGCGTTTATTTTAATTGTTATATTATCCTTTGTTATGACATCTTGCGGTTGCACTTCCAGCGTATTAATCCTTAAAGAAACCTTTGCCATACTGTCAATAATTGGCCAAAGTATTATCAAACCAGGTCCTTTAACGCCAATTGCTCGCCCGAGTCTAAAAATTACTGCTCTATCGTATTCTTGAACAATACGAATAGAGTTTAAAATAACAATTAATAAAAAAATAACAACAACAATTAACACGATGCTTTCCATAAATTATGCCTCCTTTTTTACAAATAATTTTAATGATTCCTGTTTAATTACTGTAACTTTTTGGCCAATTTCTATATCAGAATCACTATATGCTGTCCATATTTCGCCTTCTATTTCAATTTGGCCTGGACTATCTTTTTTAATCGGTTTTTTGCATATGCCAGTTTTACCTACAAGATTTTCCAAAGTTTTCACAGGAAGTTTTTGGGCCCTTAAACCAAGAGCAACCACAAATACTACAAAAATAAAAATACCTATAAAAATAGGACAT
>NZ_JAGDWY010000037.1:16693-35553 GCF_023256235.1 Desulfurella sp. | reverse complement strand
AAAAAAAAATTGTTGGCAAGCCATTAAAACCCAAATATAAAAAATAGGTACCAATTATGAACGATACCAAACCTACAAATGTAAAAATGCCACCACTTGCAAAAAAAATTTCCAGTGCTAAAAAAGTAAAAGATAAAAAAACAAGTATTTCACCTATGTCAACACTCATACTGCACCTGCACAAGGCGTTTGATCACCTTGTAGTTTTTTTATTGTATGTTCTATAGCTTTGTATATAAAACCAATATTTTCAATTGCTGCCTTTGGACTGCCTGGCAAGTTTATAATAAGCGTGTTCTTTCTTGTGCCCACGCATGCTCTTGAAACAATAGCCGTAGGTGTTTTTTCAAAACTTTTTAAGCGCATTGCTTCTTCAAAACCCCAAAGTCTTTTTTCTATTAATTCCTGTGTAACATCAGGTGCAATATCGCGCGGAGCTATACCAGTTGAACCGTTAGTTACAACAAGATCAATATTTGCTTCACAAAGATCTAAAAGTTCTTTTTTAAGCATATCTTTATCATCTGGTATTATTTTATAGTATGATAACTCCATAAAATCTAAATTTTTTTGAATAAAATCTATCAAAGCCGGTCCTGTCACATCTTCTCTTTCTTTGGCATAACCTTTATCAGATAGTGTAATAATAGCAAATTTCATATTTTTTCCCCCATACAATTCAAATCATATGCTCTAATTAAACTTGGAAATTCTTTTTGAATTTTGCGTGAATATTCAGGATCAAAAACAACACTTTTTAAAGTTGTACAATCCAAAGCACACTCAAGAAGTAAACCATTTGGATCATAAACGCTTGAATGTCCTGCACACATCCATTTACCAGATCTATCATTTGCATTGCAAGTTACAACAAACGCCTGATTTTCAATTGCCCTTGCACATGACAAACTCTGCCATGCATGTAGTCTCTCAATAGGCCAGATTGCACTCACAAGCAAAACTTGTGCACCATTAAGTGCTGCTTTTCTTAAAATTTCTGGAAAACGTAACTCAAAACATATACATACCCCAAATTTGATACCAAACAAATCAAATGTATTTGGCCCACTTTTATTGCCAGCTTTAAAATAATAGTCTTCTTTTGTTACTTCAAATAACTTGATTTTCGAGTACTTAAATAAAACTTTTCTTTCGTATAAACAGTAAAAAGTATTGTATATTTTATTGTCAATATTTTCCAAAAAAGTACCGCAAATTGCAATATTTTTTGATTCCTCAAGCAATTTATCGATATATTTTGGTGAAAGTCTTGATAGTTTATCTAAATTTGTATAATCAAACCCAGACAAAAAAAGTTCAGGAAAAAGCACAAGATTGCTTCCATTTAATTTAGCTTTTTGTATCATATCCAAAGAAGTTTCATAATTTTTTTCCATATTGCCTTCAATAACTTGCATTTGAGCTACACTTATTTTCATATTACCCTCGCAAAAGAAAATTTTTTCTGCCACTTGTGCTCTACCATCTTGATCAGTCCATTACTTAATGGATACTTTAGGCTCAAAAGCTCATAAATATCACTTTGGGCTTTTTCTAATAGTTCTCTATCATTTAGTATATCAGCAAATTCCAAATCTGGCAAACCATGTTGCCTTGTTGAGTAAATTTCACCCATCCCTCGCAAAATTAAATCTTGCTTTGCTATTTCAAAGCCATCGTTTGTAGAAAGCAACACATCAATACGCCTTTTTGCCAATGAAGATATTCTATCTTTTGTAATTAAATAACAAAATGAATCCAGATCGCTTCTTCCCACCCTTCCCCTAAGCTGATGAAGCTGGGCAAGCCCATAATTTTCTGCATTTTCAATTATCATAACTGTAGCATTTGGGTTGTCTATACCCACTTCAATTACAGTTGTGCTCATCAGGCAATCAATTTTGCCATGGACAAAATCGTAAAAAATTTTTTCTTTTTGGGCACTTTTTATGTTTGAGTGCAAAAAAGCGCATTTAAATTCACCAAAGTATTTATTTTTTATATCTTCATAGCTTCCCATTAATGAATCAAAATCAACTTTTGACTCAGATTCTTCTATTAAAGCAAATACGATATAAACCTGATGTTTTTTTAATATCTCTTCTCTTGCATGCAAAAAGGCTTTATCTTCAGACTTTTTATAAAGGTGAATTGTATGAACCGCTTTTCTGTTTTTTGGCATTGTGTGTATTTCAACAACTTTTGTTTTGCCGTAAATTGCGAAAGCCAAACTCCTTGGTATAGGTGTTGCGCTCATTATTAACATATATGCACTTTTACCTTTACTTGAGAGAATTCTTCTTTGATCAACACCAAAGCGGTGCTGTTCGTCAATCACCAAAAAACCCAAATTACTAAACTCAAGCTTTTCGTTTAGCAAAGCGTGCGTTCCGATCAAACAATGAATTTTAAAATCTTTAACTGCTTGATAAAGTTCATTTTTTTTCTTTGTTGTACTGACAAGCAAACCTACATTAAATCCCTCATCCTCTAAAAACTTTTTTGCAACTGTAAATGTTTGTTCTGCAAGGCTTGTGGTTGGAGACATTATACAAACCTGGTAATTGTTTTTCAATACAGCCAAAGCGCAAATTAATGCCACTATAGTTTTGCCAGAACCCACATCGCCTTGTAGCAATCTTGATGAAGCTTTGGCATAACGCATATCGTTTAAAATCATATTGATCGCTTTTTTTTGATCAATTGTAAGCTCAAATGCTAACTTTTTTTCTATTTTTTGTAAAAAATCCTCATCAAACTCAATACTTATTGATTCATTTGTTTTATCATGCTCTTGCAAAGCAAGTCCAAGCTGCATCAAAAAAAGCTCTTCATACTTTAAACGCTTTTCTATTTTTTCATCATAAGTGCTTTTAACATGCAAAGCATCAAATACTTCGCTCAAAAATGGCAAATTATTTCTAGCAATTATTGTATAAGGCAAAAAATCATAAGGTGGCTTTGGCGATAAAGATAAATATTGCTCAATAATTTTTTTAACCGTTGTATTTTTGAGATTTCCAAACGAAGGATAAATTACATCAATGTGGGGTTTAAATTGACTAAATGGCTTTATACGGGGATGATGCATTTGTTTAAAAAGTCCAAACTCTGTTATTTTCCCTTCGCAAACTACGCGTGAGCCTACTTTTATATTTTTGAGTATGTGTTTTAAAAACTGATTAAGATTAAACCATTTACAATCAAGCCTTTCATAGCCATCATCGATTACTATTGTGTATGGATTTCCGGTTTGTTTTGATACAACACTTCCCTGCACACAAGCATAATCTTTTGCATTTGCAATAGGTGTTATTTGAGTATAATGCTCGTTTCGTAAAGGTTTTGTTAGCAGCAAATCCCAAACACAATAGATATGTTTTTTATTAAAAATTTTTTCTATATGTGGTTTTAAAACGGGTTTTGATAAAAGCCAATCGGCACATTTATCAAACTTAAGCACTGAATTTTCTTTTTTTAAATAGATCGCAGCGCTTTTGTAATCTTTTAAATGTACAAATTTAAGAATTTTAGTTTCAAGCGAGTTTAATACTTGTTTTGTTTTAAGCATTTTTTAAATTGTTACTTCAAGAACTTCATCAATTGTAGTGATACCATCAAGAACTTTTTTAATACCACTTTGCCTTAGTGTCTGCATACCATTAGTAATTGCTATTTTTTTTATTTCATCTGTATTTGCACCAGAAATTATTGCCTTTCTTATCTGTTCGTCTATTGGCATAACTTCATATATTGCTATTCTGCCTTTATAGCCTGTATTGTTACAAAAAGCACATCCTTTGCCATGGTAGAAGGTAGTTTCAAGATTATCAAATCCTAAATCTTTTATTAATGCTGGCTCGGGTTCATATATGGTCTTACAAGATTCACAAATCTTTCTAACAAGCCTTTGTGCAAGAATAAGCCTCAGCGACGAAGATAGCAAATAAGGGGCTATTCCCATATCTATAAGCCTTGCTATGGCACTTGGTGCATCATTTGTATGAAGCGTAGATAATACCAAATGACCTGTTAGTGCAGCTCTAATCGCAATATCTGCAGTTTCTGCATCTCTAATTTCTCCAACCATAATAATATCTGGATCCTGTCTTAAAAATGAACGCAAAGCTTTTGCAAAAGTCAAACCAATTTCTTCGTTAACCTGAAGCTGATTTATGCCTTCCAAATTATACTCTATTGGATCTTCTGCTGTTAATATATTTACACTAATGTTGTTTAGCAAATTTAGTGTAGCATAAAGCGTGGTTGATTTACCAGAACCTGTTGGTCCTGTAACTAAAATAATACCATGAGGAGATTTAGCTGCTTTTATATATTTTTCTAAATCTTCAGGCTCAAAACCTAAATCATTTAACTTGACTTTTATACTGGTTGAGTCTAAAATTCTCATAACACATTTTTCTCCAAAAGACACAGGTATGGTAGAAACTCTTAAATCAATTTCTTTTCCTGCTACCTTAAGCTTTATTCTGCCATCCTGAGGAAGTCTTTTTTCTGCAATATCTAAGTGAGACATGATTTTGATTCTTGAAACAATACTCAGGGCAAACTGTTTTGGCAAATTCATTGCTTCTATATTTTTCCCATCGATTCTATATCGGATCCTTAAACTGTTTTCAAAAGGTTCGATATGTATATCGGAAGCCCTTGCAATAATAGCATTTTCAATAATCGAATTAACCAATTTAATTAAAGGCGGATCGTTTTCTTCTATAATAGTTTGGGTTTCTTCTTTAATTTCTTCTATAGTTTGTATCTGTGGCAGGTTTTTTACAAATTCTTCAAGTTTATTATACACTGTATAACTTGTATTTATAGCGTTTATTATATCCTGTGGCGTTGTAATATATAAAACTACTTTTTTAATACCTGTTTTAAATCTAATTTCATCTATTAAATAAGTATTTTCTGTAGGGTCCACCACAGCTATGTGAAGTTCGTTATTTGTTTTTGCAAAAGGTAAAATTAAACGCTCTTTTGCAATATCTTCTTTTATGACTGATAAAGCGGACTTATCAATTGAAATACTGCCTAAATTGACTCTTTTTAAGTTAAATTGTTTGCTCAAAACATCAGCAATATCTTCATCTGTTATTAAATTGCGTTCTTTTAAAATTTCACCTAAACGTTTGTTAGTTTTTTCTTGTTCTAGTATAGCTTGTTTTAGTTGTTCTTGTGTTATTTTCTGGTTATTTAGTAATAACTGTCCAATTAAAGACACAAAACACCTCTTTTTTTAATTTTAACATTTTTTGATAAAAATAACAAATATAGCTGTTTAATAAAATTAATTTTAATTAATTTGACTTTTTAGGTTAAATCTTTTAGTATAGGCGCAAGAAAAAATTTTTTTAGGAGGTATGATTTAATGGGTCACGGAAAAGTTGTAAATGTTTCCGACGCATTAAGCGTTATCAAAGATGGCGATGTTGTAGCTATCTCTGGATTTAATCTCTCAACCGCGCCAGAGTATCTCATCTTGGAGCTGTTTGAACAGTACAAAAAAACAGGTCATCCAAACAATCTTTTTATCATCTCAGACACACTCCCAGCTGTACCAGATAGAGGTCTTGATAAAGTTTTTTCAGAACTTTACCAGGATAAAAATCAAACTTTTATAAGAGGCGTTTTAATGCCTTTTATTGGTTGGTCGCCTGCTTTAATGAAAATGACACTTGAAAACAGAATAGAAGTGTATTCTTTTGCCATTGGAACAACTTCTTATTGGTTTAGAGAAGTTGCAAGCAACAGACCAGGATTATTAACAAAAGTTGGTCTTGGAACTTTTTTGGATCCTAGAATTGATGGGGGTGCATCAAATGATATTGCAAAAGAGAAAAAAACCTGCAAAGTAGATGTGTTAAATATTAATGGTGAAGAGTGGCTTCTATATCAAGCACCAACACCAGATGTAACACTTATTAGAGGCACAACAGCAGATGAAGATGGCAATATTTCAATGGAAGAAGAAGGCATCTATGGCACAGTGCTTAATATGGCACAGGCCGCAAAAGCTCTTCCAAACCAAGGCAAAGTTATTTGTCAGGTTAAGTATGTGGCCAGAAAAGATACCATACCAACAAGAGAAGTAATTGTTCCAGCTCCACTTGTAGACTATGTTGTTGTAGCTCCAGATGCAGAAAAATATCACAAACTCTCTGGTAGCTATGTATATGATCCAAGGCTAGCTGGACATGTAAAAGCCAAAAAAACAAAAGAACTCGAAGAACTCCTGCCTGCACCAGATCAAATAAGGGATAGGATTGCAGCCGGTAGAGTTTTGATTGAAGTGATGAGAACAGCAGCAAAATTGAAAAAACCTTTGTTTGGTAACTTAGGTATAGGCATACCTGTGTATGTTTCATGGCTTGCTGGCGAGTTGGGACTTAGCAATTTACTTGCTTTAACAGTTGAGCCAGGTCCAATTGGCGGTATAGCTTTAGTTGGACCAGATTTTGGCGTTGCTATATCACCACAGGCTTTGATTCCTATGCCTGATATGTTTACAAATTATGAAGGTGGCATAATAGACTTTGCTTCACTTGGTTTTATGGAAATAGATCCAAAAGGCAATCTAAACCCATCATACAGCTCTACAAGGGTATCAGGCCCGGGCGGTTTTCCTGTAATTAGTGCAGGTTCGCCTAGAACATTCTTTGCTGGTGGTTTTACTGCTGGCAAATTTGATATAGATGCTTCCAAAGGAAAATTGATAATAAAGAATGATGGAAATATATTAAAGTTTAATGAAAAGATAGTAAAAATTGTATTCAGCGGTCCACAAGCAGTAAAAGCAAAAAAAGAAATTATCTATGTAACAGAAAGAGCAGTATTTGGTTTAAATGAAAACGGTCTTATACTAAAAGAAATTGCACCGGGTATTGACCTTGAAAAAGATATCTTAGCAAAAATGAGCTTTAAACCTCAAATTGCAGAAAAACTTGAAACAATGCCAGAATGCTTGTTCCACCAAAGCTTAGATCCATTAAAAGAATACGTGGATGATATACTCGAAGAAGCTGGTCTTTTATAAAATCAAGGGGGATTTTTCCCTCTTGATTTTTTCGCTTTTGTTGTTTACACTTTAAATAAAAAGCAGGGGGTTTTAAAATGACTGTTATTGAAGCTGTAAAATCTAGAAAATCAACGCGGGCATTTTTGGACAAACCAGTTGACAAAGAAATACTCTATAAATTGTTTGATATTGCAAGGTTTGCTCCTTCAGGTCACAATGTTCAGCCATGGGAAATTCTAGTATTGACAGGAAAAACTAAAAAGCAATTAAGTGATGCTTTAGTAGAAGCTGTTAAAAGTGGCGTTGAAAGACAATACGATTATATCTACGAAGTCAAAGACATGCCCCAATACATAAAAGACAGGCGTAAAGCTTGCAACACAAGGGTATTTGAGTTTAAAAACTTAGATCCAAAAGATAAAGTTGCTTTACAAGAACACATATTGGAAAATTTCAGATTTTTCAATGCACCTGTAGAATTGCTTTTATTAAGAGAAAAAAATCTGGGTGAAAATACATTTATAGACATTGGCATTATGGCTCAAACAATTATGTTACTTGCTTTAGAGTTTGGTCTTGCCACTTGTCCAAAAACATCCATTGCTGCATATGCCCCGGTTATAAAGAAAACACTTAATATACCAGATACAAAAATTGTTGTTATGGGAATTTCATTGGGGTATCCAGATAATAATGCCTATATAAACAAATTAACCATGGATAGGATTGCCGTAGAAGATTTTGTAACATTTTATGATTAATCTTTAATCATTTAAAAATCAGCTTTAAAGGACAACCTGTAAATTTAAATATTGAATATAGCTGGTTTTTAACAAAGTGCTCGTAGTTTTTGGGCACTTTTTTTACATTTGTAAAAATAACAAATGTTGGCGGTTTTATATCTACCTGATTAATAAATTTTATCTTTATAGGTTTGGAATTAACACTTACTGCATGATGTTTTGCGCTTAAAAAACGAAATGCTTCGTTAAGATTGTACGTTGAAACTCTTTTGTTATAATATTCTTCAACAATACTTACATACTTAAAAATTTTATCGATGTTTTTTGATTCTTTAGCACTTACCTTCAAAAACGGTACAAAATTTATAAAAGAAAGTCTGTTTTTTAAATCCTTAAAAACTTTTTCGGAATCTTTTTCAACTAAATCCCACTTATTAAACAAAACTATAATACCTTTATGTTTGCGCTCTAGTATTGAAGCTATCCTTAAATCCTGTGTTGTTACACCTTGACTTGAATCAATTACCAAAAGCGCTATATCACACCTTTCAATAGAAAACAATGTTAGATAAGATGCCAATTTGTCAAGGCTTTCTTTTTTTAATTTCAATCTTAAACCAGCCGTATCAATAAATTTATATGTTTTTTCATGATACTTTATTAAAGTTTCAACACTATCAAGCGTTGTGCCTGCATTATTGTCAACAATTGAACGTTCTTTTTTTAAAATCGCATTAAAAAGACTTGATTTTCCAACATTAGTCCTTCCAACTATTGCTAACTTTGTATCTGCATCTTCTACTTTGACATTTTTTTGTATAAGTTCATAAAGCTTATCTTTTAAAGTATTTAAATTGGTTTTATGTTTTGTTGATATAAATATAGCATCTTTGAAACGCATATAGCTGTAAAAAAATTCTTCATTTTTCTTATCTATTTTATTAACAACAATAATATATTTTTTTTTTAATTTTATAATCATTTTAAACAAATATATATCAAAATCGCTTAAGGGTTCTTCATCATTCAGTCCACCTGTATCCATAAGTATGGCACTTTTATCCTTAATGAACAAGTAATCGGCTATTCTATCCCGTGTCGTGCCAGGAATATCGCTTATTATACTTTTATTTTTGCCTATAAGTAAATTAAATAGGCTTGATTTGCCAACATTGGGTCTGCCTACTATAGAAACTATCATATAAACCAATTCTCATATTCAAAATTTCTGGATGGTATTTCAATAAGTATGTCTTTGTTGGTTGGAAATCTTTCTATAATTTGATTTTCATGTTTAATATTAATATGTAAATAAACTTTTTCTTTTTCATGGACACCTAAAAAATCTTTTGAAATTTTAAGTTCAAGAATCTTATCTATAGCATAATCCAGAAAATTCTCTTGTGCAATTATTTTTCCATTTCTATCAAATCTTTGGATATAACTTGACTTTTTTGATAGAAAAAGGAAGGTTTTAATATTGTCAAATATTTCTATGCAAATACCATATTTATCAAATAAATCACGTGGTCTGCTGTTGAAATCTACCCTCAAAAAAATATCGTTTTCATTAAAACCATAGTTAACTTTTTTAATCATTCTATTTGAAATACTCATTGCAGATTCTAGTTCTACAAATTCGCCAGATCCTGCCCATTCAAAATAAGAACTAATTATGCCATCAATTTTTGGGTTTATGAAACTAATTGGATTTTTGCTTTCCAGAGCGCTCACCTGTTTTTTAATAGGTAAATAAAGATCTTCGGGTGGATTTTTTTTTGCAAGTAAATAAGCTTTTATAAGCAAGTTTCTAAATAAATTATCAAACAAAACATCGTCTGTAGATGAGTGGTCTTTCCCATACCACCAGTTCCAATCGCTACCTTGAGCTTTGTAAAGCTCTTGCATGCTTGCTTTGTTTGATCCAACCTCAAGGCGAGCTTTGTGTAGTAAATCCCATGCTTTGTTGTCTTCTTCGTCGCCAATCCATATATTAAAATTAGCCCCAATCCACGAACCAGGCCAGATTTTGCTGAATTTTAGTTCTTTAATATCTTGTAGCTCTAGATACTCACTTGGAGTTACAAGTTCGATTTTTGGGTCTTTTTGCAAGCTATCGTATAGATGGTTCAAAAAATCATAACCATTGTTATCATAGTATTCCCACGCATTTTCACCATCTAAAATTATACTTACAATTGAGCGCGGATTATTTGATTCTATAGATTTTATAGAGTCTAAAAAATCTTCTACTGCATCTTTGTAATTTAAATGTGAGTATACAAAACCTATCTTATCTGATAATGTATGATCTCTAAAAAACATATGCAAAGACAAATTATTGTTTTCATATAAATACGGTTTATAAATATCACTGAAACCTGAATTTTTTATGATTTGCTCATCTGTTGCTGCAAATTTAAAACCACACTCAGCAATTAAACAAAGTGCCTCATCACTAACTGAGCCTTCCGATGGCCACATACCTTGTATTTTTGATTCAAAAATGCGTTCCATGTAGGTTTTTGCAATTTGTATGTGCCATTTTGCATCTTCTTTGTAGCTAAATTTTTTTGGTAAATTAATTTCTGGGTTTGAAACTCTTGCTATATCAGTATCAATAAGCAAAGGCAAAATTGGATGATAAAAAGGTGTTGTGGTTAAACAAATATCACCATTGTGGACAGCTTTTTTATATTCTGGTACAATCGATTGAAGAATTTGGAGTTGTTTGTCAAGCAGGTATTGTTTTTCTTCTTCACCAGCTGTACTTAAATTTTCCTCTATTTTTTTTATTGTTTCATCTTTTTGAAGATTCCCAAACCATGAAAGTAAATAAGCTACTTCACATATTAAAATTTCTTCATCACTAAAAATATTCAAAATATTTGCATTAGCATTTTGTTTTTTGTGGTAAAGCTGTCTATATTTAGGCAATTTTTGTATGATTTGTGGGTTTACTTTAAAAGAATCCTCCAAAATATATAACTTTTGCTTATCATTAAGCTCTTTAACCGGTTTTGTTAGCAAATTTGCTGTACTTTCGCATTCCAGGCTTTTATAGGACAAAATTTGATTTACAAGTACAGGTGTTAGATTGAAAGTAACACGTGCATTGTTGTTTTGGGCAATTTTTAGCATATCAAGATAGTCCTTTGAAGCGTGAAGCCTTACCCAGCTTGCTAAATATTTACCTTCAATATCGTCTTTGTAGTAGGGCTGATGCATGTGCCACACAAAAGAAACAAATACCATAATTAATTATTATAATCTTTTTAAAAATTGATTACAAGAAGAATATTTAGGAGAGACCGTGCTCTCCTAAAAAATTTAAAATACAATTATACTATAGCCATCTTTTATGTATGGTTCAAGTGCAACATGATTATCAAGATTTCCAATTACTGGCAAACCTTGAGCCTCTGCAGCCTCTAAGCTTTTTGTAGCAATAGCACAGCCTTTGCAAACTGCCACAATAGCGCTTTTTATATCTTCATACGCAGCATTTAGGGGGTGATTTTTATCTGACATTTTTTGGACAACGCTTGTTGCATAACCTTCCAATATAATTTTAACATCATAATTCTTTTTTCTTAGATCTTTTACATTTAGAAATAAATGAAAATAATCCATTGTATTTGATGGGTCTTTTAATACATAAAATAATGTTTTCATTACTTTCCTCTTTTTTATTTTTTTAGGAATCAAAAACTATTTCTTTAAAGCTTTTACCTGGGAAATCTTTTGCCAGTTTCATTGTGCCACCAGCCAGTATTGTTTTAATTTCCCTATCTGTTTAATGATATTGCAAAGGTATAGAAATACCCTTTGTTTCGTTATAGAGTATTACCTCGCCTTTGTTTTCGATTAGAGCTTTTCTTATGTTTGGCAGTTTTATTCTATCTCCCTGATCAATTTTTTCATAATCGTCCGGGTTTTTGAAAGTTAATGGCAATATACCAAAATTAATCAAGTTAGCTCTGTGTATGCGCTCAATGGCTTTAGCTATAACAGCTTTTACACCCAAATACATTGGACACAGTGCTGCATGCTCTCTTGACGAACCCTGTCCGTATGAATCGCCACCTACAATGATATTGTGTATACCCATTTTTTTGTTTTCTAAACATCTTTGAGCAAATGTTGGGTCTCTTTTTACAAAAACATACTCAGCATACTTTGGCACATTTGAGCGATATTTTAGCAAGTCACCTGCAGGCATTATATCATCTGTAGTTATTTTATCGCCAAATTTGCCAGCAACTTCACCAATCAAATCAGATGGCATAGCACTGCCACCAGGCGGATCAACAATATTTGGACCCTTATACAGCTCAACTTTTGAAGCTTCAGATTCATCAGCAGGCGGTATAATTAAAGTATCATCTATTGTAAATTCGCTTGGAACCTCAACTTTTGGATATTGTATGCCAAAAAGTTTCTCTAAATCTCTTGGATCCGTTATCTTTCCGGTTAAAGCACATGCGGCTGCTGTTTCTGGGCTTACCAAGTAAACTTTAGCTGTCGTTGTTCCACTTCTCCCATAGAAGTTTCTGTTATTGGTCCTTATGGAAACTGCATTGTTTCTTGGGGCCTGACCAGCACCTATACAAAAACCGCATGCTGATTCCAATATCCTTGCGCCTGCAGCTATAATATGGCTTAATTCACCTTCGTCTGCAAGCATCCTTAAAACCTGTTTTGAGCCAGGAGCATAGCCAAAACTTACATTTTCATTTGCAACCCTACCTTTTACAATTTCTGCAACAATCTTTCCATCTTTATAGGAAGAGTTCGTGCAGCTTCCAACCATAACCTGATCTACAGGTGTACCTTCAATATCCCTAACGCGCACTACATTATCTGGTGAGTGAGGCTGTGCTATCATTGGCTCTAGTTCATTTAGATTTATTTCAATTACTTTATCATACACTGCATCAGGGTCTGCTTCTAAAGGAATCCAATCTGATTCTCGCTTTTGCGCTTTCAAAAAATACCTTGTTGTTTCATCTGATGGAAAAACGCTCGTTGTTACACCAAGCTCTGCACCCATGTTTGTAATGGTTGCACGTTCTGGAACACTTAAGTGTTTTACACCATCTCCAAAGTATTCTGCAATCCAACCAACATTGCCCTTTGTTGTGAGTATTTGCAACACTTTTAAGATGATATCTTTTGCTGAAACCCATGGTTGAAGCTTGCCTGTTAATTTAATACCAACAATTTTTGGCCTTGGCATATAAAATGGCATGCCTGCCATAGCACTTGCTACATCAAGTCCACCTGCACCTATTGCTATCATGCCAATACCGCCACCAGTTGGCGTATGCGAGTCAGAGCCAAGCAATGTTTTGCCTGGTTTTCCAAAACGTTCTACATGAACTTGATGACATATACCGTTACCTGCTTTTGATAAATAAAGTCCATACTTTTTTGCAAATGTTTGCAAATAGGTATGATCATCTGCATCCTCAAAGCCCATCTGAATTGTTTTGTGGTCAATGTAGCTTACAGAAACCTCGGTTCTTACACGAGGGGTACCCATTTGTTCAAATTGAAGGTCTGCCATTGTGCCTGTTGCATCCTGTGTGAGTGTTTGATCAATTTTTATACCAATCTCGTCTCCTTCTGTGAGGCTACCATCAACCAAATGCTCTTTGAGTATCTTTTGAGCAACTGTCAATCCCATGCTCTACCTCCTAGAAAATTTATTTGCTTTTCTGACACAAAATTTATATTATTTCTTTGTAAATGTCAAATCTTTGGAGAATTTATGGTTAGGGTTTTGGTTGTTGATGACTCGCTTATTTCAAGAAAATATTTAACAAGAATACTGGAAGAATCTGGCCAAATACAAGTTATAGCAACAGCTCAAGATGGTTTAGAAGCTATAGAAAAAGTAAAAGAATTAAAACCGGATGTTGTTACAATGGATGTTGAAATGCCAAAGCTTAATGGCCTTGAAGCGCTAAAGCGCATAATGATTGAAAACCCAACGCCAGTAATTATGGTATCTACCCTAACTACCGAAGGCGCAAGCACAACACTTGAAGCGCTTCATCTTGGTGCAGTTGACTATATACCAAAAAATGATGTTTTAAATTTCAATAAAATTACAAAAGACGCAAGAGAATTATTAATTGAAAAAATTATTGCAGCAAAAAATTCAAAAGTTGCCAAACCAAGACTTATCAAACAAACTGAACCTGTATCTGTAAAACTTCCCAAAATATCAGAAATAACAAAAAAGGATATAAGACTTATAGCAATCGCTACTTCAACTGGTGGTCCTGTTGCTTTAGAAAGGATAATGAGTGAATTTCCAAAAGTTAATGTGCCCGTTTTAATTGTACAGCATATGCCTGCTACATTTACACCTATTTTTGCAAAATCACTGGATAGAATTTCAACTATTCCTATAAAAGAAGCCCAAGACCTAGAAATTGCTGAAAATGGCAAAGGTTATTTAGCTCCAGGTGGTTTACAGATGAGCGTATATGAAAAAGGAGGTTTGCTTATTATAAAAATCTCTGACCAGCCAAAAACAATTTATGTACCAAGTGCTGATGTACTGTTTGAATCATGTGCACAAACAACAAAAGATAAAACACTGGCAATTATAATGACAGGAATGGGAAATGACGGTTATCAGGGCCTTGTAAAGTTAAAAAAAACAGGTGGCATAATTATTGCACAAAGTAAAGAATCTTGTGTCGTTTGGGGAATGCCAAGAAAACCAACGGAAAATAATATAGTTGATTATATTGGTGATTTAGAAGAAATACCAGAAATTGTTAAAAAAATTGTTGGATAAAAAATGGCAGAAATTTTATCGCAGGAAGAAATAGATGCTCTACTTTCAACAATAGGAAAAGAAGAAACACCACAAGAATTACCAGAAACACTTATTGAAGAAAAAGTATCCATATATGATTTTAAAAGACCTGATAAAGTATCAAAAGAGCAAATAAGGGCACTAAAAAACCTTCACGATAAATTTGCAAGGAATTTTTCGTCAAAACTGTCTGGTTTCTTACGCACAATTATAGAAATAGATGTCGCAAGCGTAGATCAGATGACTTATGGTGAGTTTGTACTTTCATTATCTCAATCTGTAAGCTTTAATGTTATCAATCTGTATCCCCTTGAAGGCAGTGGCATAATAGCAATAGAACCAGATATTGGTTTTGTACTTATAGATAGGTTACTTGGTGGTTTTGGAACGACTTTTCAAAATATAAGGCCTTTTACAGATATAGAACAAAGTATACTATTGGACATTGTTAACTTAATGCTTAGTGATTTAAAAAATATCTGGGCCCCAATTGCAGAAATTAGATTTGAAGTTACAGCCCAGGAAACAAGTCCAAACGTTGTTCAGATTGTAGCGCCATCAGAAGTGGTAGTATTGATTGTATTCGAAGTTAAAATGGGCGATTATAAAGGTATAATAAATTTTTGTATACCCGTCATAACACTTGAGCCAATTTTAACAAAAATAAGCACACACGATATGCTTTCAATTTCAAGAAAAGAGCATATAAATAGAGTGGTTAACATTTTGCAAATTCTAGATAATGTTTTAATAAGACTTGAGGTATATTTGGGTGATTTCAATATAAGTGTGGAAAATTTTTTAAATTTAAAACCAAATGATATTTACATACTACATAAAAACACAAACGAATTTTCTGAAGTATATTGCAATGGTGTTAAAAAGTTTGAAGCAAAATTAGGTAAAGTAAAAAATAAAAAAGCTATCAAGATAGCTAAACTTACCATTTAGGAGGCACATATTGTTTGATTTAAATAAAGACATTAAGTCAAATATTGAAATATTTTTTACAAAAGAAGCTATTGTTTTAGAAGAAACAATAAAAAAAGCGTTAAATATAGATTGCCTTATAAAATTTACAAAAGCCCAGATTACAGATAAAATTGAAGAAGCTGATTTTTCTGGAAAATGCAATCTAAATATTAACGGTGTAAATTTAGGACTATATGTATCTCTCAATGCAAAATTAGCATCTATTTTATCTGATTTGATGCTTATGGGACCAGGTCAGGCTAAAGATACTTTAGACCCAGACGACATAGACTCTTTAAAAGAATTATTTTCTCAAAGTTTTGGCGCATATGCACAAGCACTTAGAGAAAATGGTTATAAAGTTAGTTTTGATGGATTTTCTCAGGAAAAACCACAAGGCGATCGTTTTTTTGAATCAGAATTTGAAATTATAATTACAAATACGTTAGAAAGCTCTTTATATCAATATGTAAGCATTGATGAATTTGAAAAAGTTTTGGATAGTCTAAAAATTGAAATCTCACAAAACCCAGACAAGGATACTGCACCTATATTTGAAATTGATAATGAACCCAGGCACAATAACACGCAAGAGACCTCAAAAGATAATTTAAATTTACTAATGGATATAGAACTTAATGCTCGCGTAAGAATTGGCTCAAAACAAATGTTGCTTAAAGATATTGTAAAATTATCAGAAGGCACTATAATAGATCTTGACAAAAGTGTAGATGAGCCAATGGAAATCTTGATTAACGGCAAAACAATTGCCAAAGGTATAGTTGTAGTAGTTGGCGGCAATTTTGGCATAAAAATTACACATGTAGGCACAAAAGAAGATAGAATAAAAAGTCTTGGGGGTTAGTAAAAATGGAAAGCTGCAGGTTAGGCTTTGGTGAGATATCAAAAGAAGACGAAGAAACAGTAAAAGAAATTTTAAAAATGAAAACAATAGCTGTGGTTGGTTTATCACCAAAACCTGATAGACCAAGTTATGATGTAGCCCAATACATGCAAAGCAAAGGTTATAAGATTGTACCTGTAAGACCTGGTGTAAGCGAAATATTGGGTGAAAAATGTTATGCAAAATTAGAAGACATACCATTTGAAGTGGATGTTGTAGATGTTTTTAGAAATGCCAAAGACTGTCCAGCTGTCGTTGAATCTGCCCTAAAGATAAAGCCCAAAGCAATCTGGCTTCAAGAAGACATTATAAGCCCTGAATCCAAAAAAATGACCGAAGGTACAGGAATTTTATTTATAATGGATTACTGCTTAAAAAAAGCTCACCAAAAATATATTGAAGGAACGCTTCGTTGACTTTGTGCTTTGACATCGGTGGAACACGTATAAAATATGCAATAATTGACAAGTTGTACAATATAGAAGAAGTAAATACCATACAAACACCAAAAAATATAAATGATTTTAAAAATGTAATATCCAATATAATACTAAAAAACAAAATAGAACATATAGGTTTTTGCGTAGCTGGCATAGTTGATTATGGTTCTCAAAAGATTTTGCATTCACCCAATATGTTATTTTTAAACAATTTTTCATTTAAAGAATTCCAGAAGCCAAATTTACATATTGAAGTAGAAAACGATGCAAATGCAGCCTGCTTAAATTCTTTTAGGAAATACAAAATACCAGACATGATACACTTAACATTGGGAACAGGTCTTGGTGGCGGTGCAATTGTAAATGGTAAACTTCTAAAAAGCTCTATAAGTGTCTTTGAGGTAGGTCACATTAGCGCCACAATAAATGGCAAACGCTGCGGTTGCAACAATAGAGGCTGTATAGAAAAATACACTGGCGTAGAAAACATACTTGATTTTGCTAAAAAACACAATGTATATGAGTCGCTTGAAAATATTTTTTCCAACTACTCACAAAATAAAATATACAAACGCATAGTAGATAGGTTTGCACAATACTTAGGCATTGTGGTAGCAGATCTTATAAATGTTTTTGGGAGTGATCTTATAGTATTTAGCGGTGGCATTGCAAATAACTTTGATGCTTTTGTTGAAACGCTTAAAAAAACTGTTCAAAGACGATCGTTTGTATATAGAATAAAACCTTGCAAATT
Source organism: Desulfurella sp. (assembly GCF_023256235.1). Lineage (NCBI taxonomy): Bacteria > Pseudomonadati > Campylobacterota > Desulfurellia > Desulfurellales > Desulfurellaceae > Desulfurella > Desulfurella sp. The sequence continues at coordinate 17,869 of NZ_JAGDWY010000037.1, read as the reverse complement.
TGCAGTTGATGATAACCCTTCATTTGCTGGTTTGCTTGGGGTTGCAAGTATATTTAATGAGGGATTGTATGGATAAGTTTGTTATAGAAGGTTCAAAAACCTTGCATGGTAGTGTAGAAATAAGTGGTTCAAAAAACGCAGCATTACCAATCATAGCAGCAACAATACTATGCAATAAACCATGTACCTTAAATAATGTACCGGATCTAGCTGATATTAATACAATGCTAAAGTTGCTTGAAAATATGGGCTGCCGGTATAGCTTTGAAAATAACACGTTACATATTGACTGCTCAAATTTAAAATCAACAAAAGCAGAGTATGAGCTTGTACGAAAAATGCGCGCTTCAATTTTAGTACTTGGGCCTCTTGTAGCAAAATATAATAAAGCTGTTGTGTCTTTGCCTGGCGGGTGTGCAATTGGCGTTAGGCCTGTTAACTTACATATTGAAGCTTTAAAATCAATGGGAGCAAAAATAAATATAGAGCAAGGCTATATTCATGCCAGTTCAAAAAAACTTAAAGGAACGGAAATTTACCTTGATATGCCAACAGTTACAGGAACAGAAAACATTATAATGGCAGCTGCGTTATCTGAAGGCAAAACAACAATATACAATGCAGCCAAAGAACCAGAAGTAGTTGACCTGGCTAACTTTCTAAATAAATGCGGCGCAAAAATTACAGGTGCTGGCAGCTCGACCATAGAAATTACAGGTGTAGAAAATCTTGAAGGATGCGATTATGAAGTTATGCCAGATCGCATTGAAGCAGGCACCTTTATGTGTATTGCACATGCTACAAAATCAAGCCTAACTATTAAAAATGCACCAGTTTATTGTATGCATGCTATTATTGACAAAATTAAAGAAGCAGGCGCAGATGTACAAATAAATGATAACACAATAGTAATTTCTCATTCAAAGTTTTTACCGGTTAACATTAAAACATTTGCCTATCCAGGATTTCCTACAGATATGCAAGCTCAATTTACTGCAATGCTTACACTTGCAAGTGGTACAAGCATAATAGAAGAAACAATATTTGAAAACCGTTTCCAACACGTAGCCGAACTTAACCGTATGGGCGCAAATATCTCAATAAGTGGCAATAAAGCAATTGTAGTTGGTGTTAAAAAGCTATTGGGAGCTCCCGTTATGGCTACAGATTTAAGGG
>NZ_JAGDWY010000037.1:4711-16683 GCF_023256235.1 Desulfurella sp. | reverse complement strand
CACAACTGAAGTGCTTCGCATTTACCATCTGGATAGAGGCTATGAGCATTTAGATAAAAAATTGCAGGCGCTTGGCGCACGAATTAAGAGGCTACCCCAATGAAACAATTAACGATTGCTCTTGCAAAAGGCCGTTTAATGGATGAAACAATTGAGCTTTTTAAAAATAAAGGTATACAAATAGATTACGATGAAAAAAGCAGAAAATTAATTTTTGAAAGTTTTGATAGAACATTTAGGTTTTTGATTGTAAGAGCTCAAGATGTAGCTACATATGTAGAAGGAAATGGTGCTGATTTAGGCGTTGCTGGCATTGATGTGCTTATAGAAAACAAAAAAGATGTATTTGAGCTTATGGATTTAGGTATAGGAAAATGTAGTGTCGTTGTTGCAGGCAAAAGCCCTAATTACCCAGATACACCTACTCAGCTAAAAGTTGCTACTAAATTTGTAAATATAACGGATGAATTTTTTGCAAAAAAAGGTATGGCTATTGAAATTATTAAACTTTACGGATCAATCGAACTCGCAGGTGTTATTGGACTCGCGGATTGTATTGTTGATATTGTTTCAACAGGACAAACTTTGAAAGAAAATGGTTTGCATATTATAGAAAAAATCATGGATTCAAGTGCTTTTTTAATTTCAAACCGCGTTAGCTATTACACAAAAAACAAAGAAATTATCAATCTTCTTGAGTTGTTAAGGTAAATGAAAAAAAATCAATTAGGTGACATTTTAAATTTTTATAAAGATTTAGGTGTTGAATATCTGAATATTAAGTTAAAAAAAATTAATGAAACACAAAAAAACGTTGAAGTCGAACTGGAAAAATTAAAAAAAGCTGTAGAAAACTGCAAAGCTTGTGAACTTTACAAAACAAAAAAGCGCTATGTTTTTGGAGACGGAAACCCATACGCCAGCCTGATGTTTATCGGCGAAGCACCTGGTGCAAGGGAAGATGAACAAGGAAAGCCATTTGTAGGAAGAGCAGGACAACTTTTAAATGAATTATTAAAAGAAATAGGTATTGCGCGAAAGGATGTTTATATAGCAAATTGCTTGAAATGCAGACCACCAAACAATAGGGATCCGTTTGATTATGAGCTAAAAGCCTGTAGACCATTTTTGGACAGGCAGATAGAATTAATAAAGCCAAAAGTTATCATTACATTAGGAAGATTTGCCTTAATGCAAATTTTGGGAAACGATAAAAAAATCACACAAACACGAGGTTTAGTTTTTGACAAAAAAACATACAGTGTAATTCCTACTTATCATCCTGCCTACTTATTAAGAAACCCAAAAGCTATAGAAATTTTTTTAAACGATCTAAAAACAGCAAAGCACTACATGGGGGTCTAAATGAACCAGATAATAACCATAAATGCATCTCAAAGCTATAACATAAATATAAGTTATAGTGATTTAAATAATTTAACGAATTTTTTAAAAAATTCAAATTTTGTAAGAAAAATTTTTATTATTTCAGATACAAATGTGTGCAGGCTACACCTGCAAACTCTTTTGTCTTATATTGAACAAACCAATTTTTCATACTTTGTATATTGCTTTGAACCTGGAGAACAAAGCAAAAACAAAGAAGTTTTATTTGACTTATACGATTTTTTAATAGAAAGTAAAGCAGATAGGAATACCCCTTTATTAGCATTTGGTGGTGGTGTTGTAGGAGATGTGGCTTCATTTGCCGCAAGCACGTTTATGCGGGGTATGCCGCTTATTCACGTACCAACTACAGTTGTATCTCAAACCGATAGCTCAATCGGTGGGAAAACGGCTATCAATCATCCAAAAGGCAAAAACTTAATTGGTACCTTTTACCAGCCAAATGCTGTATTTATTGATACAAAATTCTTGGATACACTAAGTGATGAAGAATTTTTTAACGCTTTTTCCGAAATTATAAAATATGGCATTATAATGGATAAACAGCTTTTTGAATTCATAGAAACTCATATTGATGATATTTTAAAAAGAAATTATAAAACTATAACAAAGATTATTTACGATTGTGCAAAAAATAAAAGCATAATTATACAAAAAGATGAAAAAGAATTAGGTCTTAGGGCAATATTAAACTTCGGTCACACACTTGGACATGCAATCGAAGCTTTTTTTGAGTATAAAAAATATACCCACCCACAAGCTGTATCAATAGGAGAAGTTTTTGCTTCGAAACTTTCTTATAAATTAGGTCTTATTGATGAAAAAACATTTTATAGAATTAAAAATCTGCTTGAAAAATTCAACCTCCCAACAAAAATAGATAAAATAGAACCAATAAAACTTATCAATATTATGCAACATGACAAAAAAACAAAAGGCAATATATTAGAATTCATATTGACAAAAGGGATAGGAGAAGCTATTATTGCAAACGACATAAATAATAGTTTACTTACAGAAACGATTAGAGAGTTACAATGAAAAGGCTTATCAAAAAAATTGAAAAGTATTATAAATCAAAGAAAGATAGTTTGTTCTTTTATCCTTTGGCATGTTTGCTATATGAAAATGGTGCCAAAGAAGAAGCATTTGATATACTCATAGAAGGTATATCTAAATTTCCTCATTATCTGCTTGCTTTAATTAAAATTGCACAAATTCTTATGGACGAAGAAAAATATGAAGCAGCAGAAAGCTATCTTGAAACTGTTTTGCAGATAAATAACGCAAATGTACTGGCATTAGAACTCCTGGCAGATGCATATGAAAAACAAGGCAAAATTGAGCAAGCAATACAAACTTTAGAAAAACTTCTTACACTTAATCCATCTCCTAAAATAAAATCCAAACTACTATCTCTTGCCAGTTTATATACGCCAAGTATAGAAAAAGTGAAAGAAATTGTCGAGCAACCCCCCCCTCAACAGCTACATGAACATGAAAAAACTGAAATTAGTGATATTGTAATAGTGGATATAGAAAATACAAACGAAACTTCAAAAGAACCTTTATTGGAAAAAGAAGAAAATACCATAGATTTTGAAGAAATACCTACTATTGATTTAGAAGATGATGATCAGTTAAACATTGCAAAATTATATGTAGAACAAGGCTATATTGAAGACGCTAAAAACCTATACAGAGAAATACTTTCAAGAAATCCCCAAAATACTCAAGCCAGACAAGCCCTGGAGGCATTAGATGAAAAAAATTAAAATTTTTTTTCCTGCGTTAGTGCTGATATTTATTGCTTCTTGCGCACAATTACAACAGATAGGTTTTAGAAGTTATGAAACAGAATTTTCTAAAAATTTAGATAAACAAACGCAAGAAAAGAAACTCTACAGAGATTTTGAAACTGTTGCTATTGCTAAAGTAACCTACTTTAATGCACCGCTAGCCAACCAATACTACAATTATCTAAAACAACACAATACCATATCAAAATCCAATCAAAAAGTATATAAATCGTTTGTAAATGACTGCTCAAAAAACACGGTTTTTTGGGTTAATTTATACAGTTCAGATTATGAATCAAGCAATATATCAAGTAAAAACTCGTTTTGGAATATTTATTTAGATTGCAATGGTGAAAAAATACAGCCTGTAAAAATTGAGAAGGTTTCTAAAGATAGTCCATTAAACGCCTGGCTGTATTTAAAGCCAAAAAATTATTGGTCTAGTAATTATATAGTAGAATTTGATAAAAGTTGTACAAATGGTGCTATTGATTTTAATATGTCTTCAATTGTTGGTAGTTTAAATTTTAAATTTTAGATAAAGGAGGGTTTTTGATGTACAAAATTTTAAAAAAGCAAAAATGGAGCGATACAATCTATTCCAACTGGATAGAAGCTCCATTTGTTGCAAAAGCAGCCCAGCCTGGTCAGTTTATAATACTGATTACAAATCAAAAAGGCGAAAGAATCCCTTTAACAATTGCAGATTCAAACGCCACAGAAGGCTGGGTTCAAATTGTTTATCAGGTTGTTGGAGCAAGCACATTAGAGCTTTCTTTAATGAACGAAGGTGATAGTTTATATGCTTTCGTTGGTCCTTTGGGTATACCATCTGAGGTAGAAAATTTTGGTGGTAAAGTATTAATTATTGGTGGCGGGATAGGTATAGCACCAATACACCCAATTGCAAAAAAACTAAAAGAACTTGGTAATTACGTGGTATCTATTATAGGAGCACTCACAAAGGATCTGATCATAATGGAAGATAAGATGAAAGAAGCATCAAATGAACTTCATATTGCTACAGATGATGGCACATACGGCCAAAAAGGCTTTGTAACAAACATTATGGACGATATATTAAAAAAAGAATCTGAAGCCATAAAAGATATATGGGCAATTGGACCACCAATAATGATGAAAATGTGCACGCGTGTCGCAAATGAACATAATAAGCAAATATGGGTTTCACTAAACTCCATTATGGTAGATGGCACTGGCATGTGTGGTGCATGCAGGGTAAGCGTAGGCGGAAAAACAAAATTTGCTTGCGTGGATGGTCCTGAATTTAGAGGTAGTTTGGTTAACTTTGATGAAATGATTTTAAGACAAAAGCAGTACTGCGACCAAGAAAGGGAGGCTTTAATGTTATTAGAAGAAAAAATAAGGAGGCAAGCTTCAAATGGCTGAAAAACTAAAACCCGCCGAAAAGCTTAAAAAAAATAGAGTTCCAATGAGGGCTCAAGAACCAGAAGAAAGAATACATAATTTTCTTGAAGTACCTTTAGGCTATTCTTTAGAAGAAGCTATTGAGGAAGCTCAAAGATGTTTGCAGTGCAAACCACCATACTGTGTAGCAGGATGTCCTGCAGATGTTAGAATACCAGAGTTTATTGAAAAAATAATAGAAGAAGATATAAAGGGTGCATTTTTAGAAATTAAAAAAACAAATGCTTTACCAGCAGTATGTGGCAGGGTTTGCCCACAAGAAGAACAATGCGAAGGTGCATGCATAATGAACAAAAAAGGCAAGCCTATTGCTATCGGTAGACTTGAGCGTTATGTAGCAGATTGGGCTAGACAGCTCGATTATTCTGATGCTAAAAAAGCTTCTGTAAAGCTTAATAAAAAAGTAGCTATAGTAGGCTCAGGCCCAGCTGGTCTTGCATGCGCATCAGACCTTGCAAAGTTGGGCTATGATGTTACAATATATGAAGCACTTCATAAAGCTGGTGGTGTGCTTGTGTATGGTATACCTGAATTCAGGTTACCCAAAGCCATAGTGGATTATGAAGTAGACCAAATAAAAGAACTGGGCGTAGAAATAAACCTAAATTATGTAATTGGTTTAACCAAATCAGTTGACGAATTAATAGAAGAATACGATGCAGTATTTTTGGCAAATGGCGCCGGAGCACCGTCGTTTTTAAATATTCCCGGCGAAAACTTAAACGGTGTTTATTCTGCAAGTGAGTTTTTAACAAGATCAAATCTAATGAAAGCATATGAATTTCCAAATTATGCAACGCCGATAAGGGTAGGTGAACGCGCAGTTGTGGTTGGTGGTGGCAATGTTGCTATGGATGCAGTTAGAACAGCCAAAAGACTTGGTGCAAAAGAAGCTATAATTGTTTATAGAAGAAGCAGAAAAGAAATGCCAGCACGAGCAGAAGAAATTGAACATGCAGAAGAAGAAGGTATAAAATTCGAAATGTTAACAAACCCAGTTAAAGTATTGGGTGATGAATATGGAAATGTAGTAGGCATAGAATGTGTTAGAATGGAGCTAGGCGAACCAGACGAATCAGGTAGAAGAAGACCAAAAGAAATTAAAGGTTCAAATTTTGTGATAGATGCAGATACAGTTATTGTTGCAATTGGTCAAAGTGCAAATCCTATTGTAGCAAGAAGCGCAACAGGTGTTGAAACAAATAAATGGGGCTATTTTGTTGCTGATGAAAACGGTAAAACTACACATCCAAAAGTTTGGGCAGGCGGTGATATAGTAACTGGTGCAGCTACAGTTATTTTAGCTGTTGGTGCCGGTAAAAAAGCAGCTAAATCCATACATGAAACGCTTTCAAGCAAACAGTGAAGTTAATGTGTCTATAAGGCCAGAAAGGCTAAATGATTACATTGGTCAAAAACATGTAGTTGAAAATTTATCACTTGCAATAGCCGCAGCAAAAAAACGCAACGAACCCATAGAGCATTGTTTGCTCTATGGGCCTCCTGGCATAGGAAAAACCACGCTTGCACATATAATAGCCAAAGAAATGGGTTCAAATATAATAACAATAAGCGGTCCTTCTATAGAAAAAGTCGGAGATATTGCTGCAATATTAACAAGTTTAGATGATAAAGATGTGCTTTTTGTGGATGAAATACACAGGCTTAACCGTAATATTGAAGAAATGCTTTATTCAGCCCTTGAAGATTTTAAATTAGATATTGTCGTCGGACAGGGGCCTGGTGCTAAAACACTTCGATTGGATCTTCCAAAATTTACTTTCGTTGGCGCTACAACACGCATAGGAATGCTCACAAACCCGCTAAGAGATAGGTTTGGGCTTGTGTTAAGGCTTGATTATTACAGTTTAGATGAACTTGTAAGCATTATTAAACGTTCAAGCTTTGTTCTCAATATAAAAATTGATGATGAAAGTGCACAAATTATTGCTCAGCGCTCACGCTCAACGCCCCGTATAGCAAATAAAATTTTAAGACGTGTAAGAGATTTGGCACAAGTAAAACAAATTGATAAAATTACAAAAAATATAACCCAGGAAGCGCTGGAAATTATAAATATTGATGAAAACGGTCTGGATTATCTGGACAAAAAATATCTGGATATTATAAATAATGTATTTAATGGAGGACCTGTAGGCATAGAAACACTTGCATCAAGTTTAGGTGAAGATAAAAAAACAATTGAAGAAGTTGTAGAACCATACCTGTTACAATGCGGGTATATAAAAAAGACACCAAAAGGTCGTGTTGCCGTAAATCAGGTGTTAATCGAAAAATCTACATTATTCTAAGATAAAATTTCGGATTTCAAAGCATCAATAACAAATTCTTGATCCTGTGTGGTTAATCCTACAAACAAAGGAATCGATAAACACTGACTATAGTATTCAAGCGCTTTAGGCGTAGAATGAGGATTATAGCCCATATTTTTGTAGAATGGCTGAGCATTTATAGGCATATAATGCGTTTGAAGAGAGATACCTTTTGATTTTAGTGATTTCATTATATAGGATCTATTTTTGCCTAGAGTTTTAAAATTAACTCTTACAACGTAAAGATGATAAGAGCTTTCAGCATTTGTATGCAATGGTTTTATTGGTGTATTTATAAAAGCTTCATCGTAGATTTTTGCAAGCTTTCTCCTGGTTTCTAAAAAAAAATCTATTTTTTTTAGTTGAGACAAACCAAGGGCGCTGTGAACATCGCTAAGCCTGTAATTAAAACCCAGATCCTGCATTTCAAAATACAAAGGATTATCATCATCTTTATAAATAAACTCATTCCTGTCTCTTACAATACCATGGTTTCTAAGCATTAGAGCTTTTTTTGCAATAGAATCATTGTTGGTTGCAATACAACCGCCTTCAGCACTTGTTATGCTTTTCACTGGATGAAAGGATAAAGTTGCAACATCACAAAATTTACAATCACCTGCTTTGTAGTTTTCCCAGGTTGCACCAAGCGAGTGGGCACAATCTTCTAATATTTTTACACCATATTTTTCTTTCAAATACATTAACCCTTTTGGATCAACCATGTTCCCGGCAAAATCCACAGCAAAAATTGCCTTTATAGAATTGTCTTTTTTTAATATATCTTCACATAAGTTTAGATCAATATTGGCATGAGAATCTATATCTACAAAAACGGGAATAGCGCCTGCGTAAACTATTGCATTTGAGGTAGCTAAAAATGAGTTTGGAGTTGTAAGAACCTTATCACCTTTATTAAGCAAACTTAATGCTGCTATATGTAAACCAGCTGTACCGCTTGATACGCACACTGCGTGCTTTACATTCAAATATTTTTTTATTGCTTCTTCAAACTCGCCTACTTTTGGACCTGTTGTCAAAAAGTCGCTTTTTAAAACTTCAACAACTGCATTTATATCGTTTTGATCAATATATTGTCTGGAATAACCAATAGTCTTTTGTTCCATAAATACCCCTTGATAAAATAATTTCCTATAGCATCTTTTTTAATTATAAATCTAAGCTTTAGTATTTGCAAGTTCAATCTTAGCAATAACCTGTTGACATAAAAGCAACTATTAGTTATTCTATCATAGCATGTACGAAAAAGAAAAGGATAAAAAAATAATACAACAAATACTTAAATCATTTTTAGGAATAAATGATCCACAAATATTAAATCTGTTTGAACAAACATGTTCTATTATAAAAAAATATAAAGGTGAAATACTATTTAGGCAGGGTCAAAAAGGTTCTATAATTTATTATCTCATTGATGGCAAAATTAAATTATATAGATTGGATGAAAAAGGCAACGAATGTGTTATACGTTTTATTGGAAATAATGAATTTTTTGCTGAAATTTTGCTTACGCAAGATACATACCCTGTAAATGCACAAATGCTTGTTAATTCAACAATGGTAGGTATTGATAAAGACAAACTCATTTCAATTTTAAAATTGCACCCTGAGTTATCACTAAATATAATACTTATGTTTACACAAAGAATTAATTATCTTGTCGACATAATTGAGCGTTTATCTACACAAAATGCAAAAGAAAAATTCATAAATTATCTAAACTACCTGAAAAAAACACAAAAATCAAATACGGTTGTACTTGATATACCAAAACAGGAGCTTGCTTTGCTTCTTGGTATGAGTAAAGAAACATTCTCAAGAATTGAAAAACAACTTATAAATGAAGGTATAATTAGCATCAAAAACAAACAAATAGATATACTTAAACAAATTTTACCTTAAATTTACATTGTAGGATTAAAAGTTAATCAATGTGGTCAAAAAAGTTTTTTGTAGTTTTATTTAGTCTATTATTTGTTTCAAATGTTTTTGGCAAAGATTTCAAAAAAGTAGAGCCATCATATAAATCTATGTGTATTTCTTACTTACACACGGCCAAAGAAATGAGAAAAAGCCCACTGGTTACTAAGTTTGCCAGCAATCCAGAATATAAAAATCAATTAAATCTGGTTGATCAAAATATATCTCAGGCTCAAGAAAGCCTCTCGCAAAATCAGTTTGAAGCTTGCTATTACAGATCAGTGAGTGCAATATTGATGATGAAAAGCTTATCAAACATACAAAAAGCAAAAAAACATGAAAATCCTACTTTTGGAAGATGACAAAACGCTTGGAAAAGCGTTAAAAGAGTTGCTTGAACAAAATGGCTTTGAAACAGAATGGATAACTGAATTAGACGACTTTTCTTTATTTGCAAAAACGCGTACTTATGATTTATTTATAATGGATAGAGCTATTAAAAATAAAGATTCCATATATACTCTAAAAGAATTAAGAAAAACTATATCTACACCAGCTATTTTTTTAACCGTAAAGAGCTCATTGAGTGATAAATTAGAAGGTTTTGAGGCTCAAATAGACGACTATATTACAAAACCTTTCTACAAAGAAGAATTGCTTGCTCGAATAAAAGCTATTGCAAATAGGAACATGCCAAAAGGTATACTAAAAGTTAAAAATATAGAGATTGACACACAAAAACACGTGGTTTATGTGGATTCAAAGCCTATAGAAAATCTAACCCAAAAAGAATTTATGTTACTTGAGTATTTAGTGCGCAACAAAAATAAGGTTGTAAAAACAGATAACTTAATAGATTATATATGGAATGAAGATGGCAGTATAGAAACACTCAAATCGCATATATATAGCCTTAGAAAAAAACTTTCAGACAAAGATTTAATTAAGACCATCAAAGGATATGGCTATAAAATAGATGAATGAATAAATACATACAAAAATTCATTAACAATATTATACTTTTGCATACATTGCTAGTTTTCATAATGCTTGTTTTTTTTGATTGTATTTTGTCTTATCAAAGATACTTAGACCTTCAAAAAACCAGAGAAAATTTAGCAAAAAGGGTAATTGAAAATATTGAGCTTTCAATTAAAACAACAGGTATATATCAAAGCAAACCTCAAGATATTTTTTATTTGATAATTGACAATAAAAATAAAGTAATGAGTTCAAATGTAAGTATAAATAAAGATTTAATTGAAAAAATTACACAATCAAAAGAAAAAAATTTTCAATTTGCTGGTCTTGCTTTTAGAAAAACAGGTTTTGAAGATGCCACGCTTGGACATATTCAAATTATTGCAGCATATTCGCTTAATGATATTTATAAAAATATTGCTTATTTTTTTGGTATTGCATTAATAATATCTTTGTTTATTGTAGCGCTTTATCATAGAATCAGTTATGTCCTATCACAAAAGTGGTCTACACCACTTTTATCTTTATATAAAACTACTGAAGAATTTTTAGACACAGTAGCCCATGAAGTTCTTACTCCACTCGCATATATTAGCTTAATTAGCGAAGATGAGCGTATTAAAAATAGTATTGATCGTATAAAAAATATACTAAATGGTATACTGGAAATAAAAAAATTTGATGTTACAAAAAAACAAGGTGAGTCCGAAATATATATAAAAACCATCATAAATACAATTTTACAGGAATTAAGCTTCGCTCTTTCTTCTAAAAACATAAAACCTAAACTTAATATTGAAGATGTAAAAATTAATACATACCAGAATATATTCTATATTTTATTGAGAAATTTAATTGACAATGCTATTAAATACAATATTGAAGGCGGTATCCTTCAAATCGAATCACACATTGTTGGCAACTATCTGCATATCAAAGTTGAAAATACATATGAAACTGAAATTGAAGCTAGCTCACAAACACTTCACTTTGGTAAGGGCCTTGGACTTTATTTAGTTTATAAAACGCTCAGTATTTTAAATGGCGACATTGACATTACTACAACAAAAGATATATTTAAAGCAATTATAAAATTGCCAATATCTAAAACCTAAACAAACTACACTCTAAAAAGTTTAACTGCAATTTTTTTTATTATTTTGCTTTGTTGAAGTTTACCCATCATCCAATCTTCGCTAACCATTTTATTCAACATAGATATTGTAGGAAAAGAGTGCTGCGTCATTAAAATATCAAACATAGATAATTTAAATTGCATAGCCAAAACCCACTCGTGTATTATCTCGCTTGCGTTTTCACCTACTATTGTAGCACCAAAAATTCTGCCTTTTTTGTTGGCTATAACTTTTATAAAGCCTTCTGTTGCCCCATCTACAATAGCCCTGCCATAACTTGCGTAATCTTTTTTTATAATGACAACCTCAAGACCTTTTTTTAATGCTTCTTCTTGCGTTAAACCCACGCTAGCTATTTCTGGTGATGTAAATACAGACCATGGCACAAAATACCTATCATAATGAATTTTAAATGGTAATGGATTTATTGCATTAATTAGAGCAATCATGCCTTGATGCATCGCAGAATGCGAAAAATTAGAAATACCATTGCAATCCCCAATTGCATATATATGTTTTATATTCGTTCTTAAAGCTTTATCCACAACTATGCCTTTTTTATTGTATTTTATTCCTGCAATGTCTAGTTTTAACTCTTCAAGGTTGGGCTTTCTGCCTGTTGCAATTAGTATTTTATCGCTTTCAAATGAATTGGAATCGGCTTCAACAACCACTTTATCATCTTTTTGATAAACGCGCTTTATTGGCGTTTTATTAAATACATTAATATTTTCTTTTTTAAATCTTTATAGTAATCAAAGAATTGCTCATTCCAAATGTATACTTTTGGATCATGCTCTGCAGCAAGAACCCTATCAGATTCATTTAATTTTATTTTTTTTGTCGCAATAACCAAACGTACATCATTATATTTCTTTAAAACATCATCATTCTCTAATCCATTCTTAAAAATCTCATAATTTCCG
>NZ_JAGDWY010000037.1:1737-4701 GCF_023256235.1 Desulfurella sp. | reverse complement strand
CCTTGCAAAACCTTGAGCCATCTCACATCCAATTGCGCCTCCACCTATAATTGTAAGGCTTCCTGGTATATTTTTTTGAGTAAACAAATTCATATTCGTAAGTTTAAATGATTCATCAATTTCATTTAATCCTTCTATATCTGGTATAAAAGGTTTTGTGCCTGTTGCTATAAATATTTTTTTTGCCTTATATACATTTCCATCTACTCTTACAGATTGAGTGTCTACAAACTCTGCATTCCCTTTATTTATAATTAACTCTACCCTTTCAAAAGCCTGCATAAGTTTTTTACCACTTATTCGGCTAATTTTTTGTCTTACTATATCAAGGGATTCTTTTGGATCTGTAAAAATATTTGATATAATTCCAAATTTTTCCAAATTATGTGAAATTTGATTTACTTGGGCAGTTTTTAATAAGGCTTTACTTGGTATACAACCACAATTTAAGCACTCTCCGCCTACTTTATTTTCTTCTATTGCCAAAACATTTAAGCCAAAAGCACTTGCCATAGCAGATGCTGCCATGCCGGCTGGACCCATCCCTATTACTATAAGATCGTAAATTTTCAATTCTTCCTCCAATAGTTACTAAATTTGTAACCATATAAGTATAATTATATTATGCATAAAGTCAATATTTCATTTACAATACATTTACAATTGATTTAAACTATATTTACAAAGCTTTTATAGTATTTAAAATAGAAAATTTAAGTTAAGGAGGTCTTTTATGAAAAAGACATTTGTAAGTGCACTTTTAGCGGCAACATTGTTTGGAACAAGCGTTAGTGCAGGATTTGCTGGTGGCTTTGGAGGCATGCCAGGTGGTAGTTTTGGAATACATAGAGGCTTTGAATGCAACTCAAGAGGTGGTTTTGGATATCAATACATGCAAAAAGAATTAAATTTAACACCAGAGCAAATTAAACAAATTGAACAATTAAGGCAAGAGGCATTACAAAACTTTACAAAAAGTCAGTCAAACTATAAAATGCCAATGTATGATGCAATTGCATCTGGAAATTTCAATAAAAAAATATTTATTGAAGAATCTGAATATAATGCTAGATTAAGAGCACAAAACAGGGCAAATTATATGGAGCGTTTTTTTAATATTTTAACACCACAGCAAAGACAGAAATTTGTGGACTTGCAAAAACAAAGGATGCAATTTGCTCTAAAAAATATGGAAAGCAAACAACAAATGCTTCAAAACAGAATAGATTACTTAAAATCCAAAGTTCAATAGAAAATTTTTAAACACTGTGCTATATTAAGTCTGGGGTAAAACCCAGACTTATTTGGTGTAAACTATGGTTAACATATTGATGATTGAAGATGATACAGAGCTTGCAGAACTATTAAAAGAATATTTAGCTCAATTTAACATGAAAATTACAAACTATGAGTCTCCAATTAAGGGATTGCAAGCGCTTGAAAAATCAAAATTTGATCTTTTGATCCTGGATCTGAGTTTGCCGGAATTAGATGGTATAGATGTATGCAAAAAAATTATAAATAATAATCTTGATATACCTATAATCATATCTTCTGCGCGCAACGATTACTCAGATAAAGTTTTGGCTCTCGAATTAGCGGCAGATGATTATCTTGCCAAACCATATAATCCACGTGAGCTTGTTGCACGTATACAGGCGCTTTTAAGAAGAGTAAAAAAACCTAAAAACTCAAAACATGAAAAAAGTGAATTTCAAATTAACGAAAATGAAATGACAATAATTTATAAAAACAACAAATTAAACCTGACCTCAGCCGAATATGAAGTACTGGCACTATTTTTAAAAAACAAAAACCGTGTCCTAACCAGAGACTTTATTTTAGAAAATACAAAAACCATGGATTATGAAAGCATAGATAGAAGTGTAGACGTTATAGTTAGCCGCATAAGAAAAAAAATTAATGATGATCCTAAAGAACCTCGCTATATAAAATCTATCAGGGGTCTTGGTTATAAATTTGTAGAATGAACAAAAACTCTATTTTATTTAAATTAAATCTAATTTTTATCTTAACATTTATTGTTTCTACTATACTTTTTTTGTTTGTCTACATAACACTCCAAAGACAATCTGATTTTGAATTCATACGAAAAAGCATGTTGCTTGTACGAACAAAAAACTTAAATACATATGCTCAATCAGAAAATATAAATATTATTGAAAATCCAGAAGAAATAAATCACATACTAAAACATGCAAAAGTGTTGTTAAAAAAAGAAATGCCTGCTGGAAGGCAAAACTGGGTTTTGCTTAAGTTTAAATCCAATACTTATTTATATATACATACACCTTTCAAAAGCTTTTTGCTAAAAAAAGGACAAAAATTTTCAGCTCCAGATTTCATACTTATTTTATGGGTAGTTTTTATTGTAAGTATTTTATTTTTGTATATAAGTATTTTGAAGTCCATATATCCTATAAAAGTATTAAGAAAAAAAATTGAGGAATTTAAAAAAGGCAATCTAGATATAAATTTTGATTTAAAAAGACAGGATGAGGTAGGTTTTCTTGCAAAAGAATTTCAAGAAGCTATATCTAATTTAAAAAAAAGCACAGAATTAAGGCAGTGGTTTTTGCGCAATGTAGCTCACGAGCTAAAAACACCAATTGCAAAAGGTATGATAGCTAGTGAGTTGTTAAATGATGAAAACAGAAAGCAAAATTTTTTAAAAATTTTTAAAAGGCTAGATGTGCTTATAAATGAATTGCTTTCGATAGAACAAATAGCATTAAAAAATATAGAAGATTCATCAAAATGCTACAAATTTTCACAAATTCTTGAGTCAGCAAAAAAATTATTATTTCTGGAAGACGAAAAAGTTAAATATAAACCGGATGTAAATTATACTATTAAAGTTGATATTAATTTTTTTTCTATAGCCATAAAAAATTTACTGGATAATGGTATAAAATTTTCTTTTGACAAAACAGTCAGTGTATA
>NZ_JAGDWY010000037.1:0-1727 GCF_023256235.1 Desulfurella sp. | reverse complement strand
AAAATATTCTTTTTAAATTCAGGAGAAAAATCTCAAATTGACACAGATAAAATGTTTGAACCATTTTCAAAAGAAACGTCGTTAAAAAACAAAGAAGGTATGGGTCTTGGCCTATATGTAACTAAATATATACTTGACAAACATAAAGTTAAAATAACGTATACTTATGAAAACGGCAGCAATATTTTTGCTTTAGACATAAAACATATATTATGCAGTAATTAATATTCTTCTTAAAAATTTTAAAAAATTTATTTAAAAAATTAGCAAAATATGATATATTAACAAAAAATAATTGGAGGTTTTTATGAAGATAGCGTTTGGTGTATTTTTAAGCATTTTAATTGTTTTTAATATAGCTTTTGCTCAATCAGAAAAACTAAATATTAATATAGCAAGCCAGAGTGCACTTACTAAATTGCCGGGGATTGGTCCAAAAACAGCAAAAAAAATTGTTGATTACAGAAACTCACATGGCTTTTTTAATAGTATAGATGAAATAAAAAATGTTTCTGGGATTGGTGAAAAGAAATTTGAAAAACTAAAAGATTATATAACTACAACAGGTGGCGTTGCAGAAATTAAAAAGAATACACGAAAAAAATTTTAGGGGGTTTAATGAAAAGAATTGGTGTTTTAACAAGTGGCGGAGATTGCTCCGGAATAAATGCCACGCTTAAAGCTATAGTAGAAGAAGCATACAAAAACAACATAAAAGTAACAGGTTTTTTGGAAGGGTATAATGGCCTTGTAAATGATTTGGCTATAGAATTAACACCTATTCAAGTCAGTGGTATTTTGCAAAGGGGCGGCACGATACTTATGACATCACGATGTGAAGAATTTATGCAAGAAAGTGGTTTTAAAAAAGCACTTAAAACATTAGAAGATGAGGAAATAGAAGGCCTTATTGTAATTGGTGGTGACGGATCTTTGCGTGGCGCAAAAAAATTAGCTGAAAGTGGTATTGTATGTGTTGGGATACCAGAATCTATTGATAACGACATATATGGAACCGATATGGCATTAGGTGTTGATACCGCATTAAACATTATTACAAATGCTATTGATATTATTAGAGACACTGCATCAAGCCATAAAAGGGCATTTGTTATAGAAACTATGGGGAGAGAGAGTGGTTATCTTGCTTTAATGAGCGCTATGGCATCTGGTGCAGAAGCTGTTTTGATACCTGAAGTAGAATATGATATAGACTCTATTATGAATAGACTAAAGCAAGAACATGAACGTGGTAGAAAATACAGCATAGTTGTTGTGGCAGAAGGTGTTAAAAAAACCCAGGAAGTCACAGAAAAACTCAAAAAAGAAGCAGGTTTTGATACAAGACTTACAATACTTGGTCATATTCAAAGGGGCGGCAACCCAAGTGTCTTTGATAGGACGCTTGGCATGCGCATGGGTATTAAAGCTGTTCAATCATTGATAAACAAAAAAACTTGCATTGTTGGGCTTCAGGGCAGTGATATAAAAAATGTAGCTTTTGATGTGGTTTTTGCGAATAAAAAAGCATTTAGTCAGATGATGCTAGATTTTGCCAGATTGAAATCTAGATAAAAGTTCACGAAATAATGATATAGCTTTTTCCAGTTCTTTTTGAGCCTGGCTTTTTGTAGGAGCCTTGGCGCCCGACTTCATCAAACCACTACATTTTCCCCTCTTTCTTCTTCCACAACTCCATTATCTATCCCACTCTTCCAAAAACCCTT
>NZ_JAGDWY010000036.1 GCF_023256235.1 Desulfurella sp. | reverse complement strand
CTTATATGTATTAAAAAGCTAAAAAGCAAAATTAATAGTGCAAAGGAAATTCTTCGCAGAGTTTTTTCACCTCTTGTCTAATATTATTATAAACTTTTTCATTGCCAATATTATTCAATGTATCAGTGATTAGCTGGCCTATGATTTCAATCTGCTGTTCTTTCATACCTCGTGTGGTAAGTGCTGGAGTTCCAATCCTTATACCACTTGCAATAAAAGGACTTTTTGTTTCGCCAGGAATTGTATTTTTATTTACGGTTATACCTACCTGACCTAACGCTTCTTCGGCCTCTTTACCTGTAACGTTTTTATTTGTAAGATCAACCAGTATCATGTGATTATCCGTACCGCCCGATACGAGCTTAAAGCCGTTTTCTATCAAAACTTGCGCAAGTTTTTTAGCGTTTCTTACGATTTGCTTTTGATACTCAACAAACTCTGGGCTTAACGCCTCTTTAAAGCAAACTGCTTTTGCTGCTATGACATGCATTAGCGGTCCACCTTGAATACCAGGGAAAATTGTTTTATCAATGGCTTTGCCAAAAAACTCTTTAGACATTATCATACCACCCCTTGGACCCCTTAGAGTTTTGTGCGTTGTTGTGGTAACAAATTCACAATAAGGAATTGGACTTTGATGTAAACCAGCCACAACAAGACCTGCGATATGGGCAATATCTGCTAAAACATAAGCTTCTACTCTATCTGCAATTTCCCTGAATTTCTTAAAGTCAATTTCCCTTGGATAAGCACTGGCGCCACACACAATGAGTTTTGGTTTGAACTCATCAACTATTTGAGCTACTTCATCATAATCAATTCTACCAGTTTCAGGATTTACTCCATATCCAAATGTAAGGTACAATTTTCCAGAAAAATTTACCCTTGAGCCGTGCGTAAGATGCCCACCATTGCTTAAATCCATGCCAAGCACCCTATCACCTGGCTGGAGAGCTGCCATATAGATTGCCATGTTAGCCTGAGATCCAGAATGTGGTTGGACATTTACATACTCTGCACCAAATAATTTTTTTGCCCTATCAATTGCAAGTTGTTCTGCAATATCAACAAATTCACATCCACCGTAATAACGTTTTGCTGGATACCCTTCAGCATATTTATTTGTTAAAACTGAACCCTGTGCCTCCAAAACTGCCCTTGAAACAAAATTTTCGCTTGCAATCATTTCAAGAGAAAAATTTTGTCTTTGTTTTTCCTTTTCTATAGCCTCAAAAAGTTCAATGTCAGCGTCTTTTAATGAGTCTTTTAGATTCATTCTTCACCTTCCGTATCAATTTTATTTACACGCCTTTGATGCCTTCCGCCTTCAAAAGACGTGTTTAAAAAAATATACACCATTTGTTTTGCTATCTCAAGACCTGTAGTCCTTCCTCCAAAAGCTAAAATATTTGCATTGTTATGTTTGCGTGCAAATTCTGCTGTATAAGCATCATGACACAATGCACATCTTATACCCACAAAACGATTTGCACTAATACTCATACCAATACCTGTTCCACAGATAAGAATACCTAGATTATCACTATCTTGAACCTTTTTTGCAACTTTTTTTGCAAAATCGGGATAATCTACTGAATCTTCATTAAATGTGCCCACATCTTCTACAAGGTAATTTAAACCAGCTAAATATTCTTTAATAGCTTCTTTCATAGCAAAACCCGCATGATCGCTCCCGATAATAATCATACCTATGTTTCCTCCCCTGTTTGCTTAACATATATTTTATTTGAAATGTTTTTTAATAATTCTTCCAGATTGTCAATTTGTACATTTTCAACTACATAAAATTTTTTATTATGCGTTTTAAAAACAAAATATGGACCAGTATTTTCAATATGCTTTGTGGTTACAATAATATCCACACCTTCTTTTACTAAATATAAAGCAATCTGAATACCTTTTTTTTCTTTTAACTCTAAAAAATCATTTGGTTTTTGCTGTTTATTTAAAATTTTTTTTCTTGATAAATCATAATCTATAATCAAAAAAGAATTGCTGTTGCTGAAATCTTCTGATATCTGTTCGTTTTTTGTTTGAGGTATACATATTTTTACAATCTTTTTTTCAATTGGTTCATAGTGGACTATAACATTATCAACATTTGGAAATTTTTCATAAATGCGCTGTTCTATCTGGCTTGATAATTTATGTGCTTCCTCAAAACTTGCAATATCAAGCTTAACAATAATTTCTAAAAGCATAAAACGTCCGCTTTTTCGACCTTTAATGGAAGTTATCTCATTGACATGTTCAAATTGTGAAATTTCCTGTTTTATAGCTTCTATTGTCTTTTTATCAACATTTATATCAAGCAAAGCAAGCGTGGAATTTTTTAACAATTCAAAACCAGAATGCAATATCATAACTACAATTACAATAGCTACATACTTATCTATATTCAAACCGAAAATTGAAAAAATTATGCTACAAATTATTATAAAAATTGAAAATAAATCACTTTTAATATGTTCGGCATCTGAAACCAAACCACTTGATGAGTATTGTGTACCTATTTTTTTTTCATATTTACTGTATAAATACATTAAAATAACTATAAAAAATAGTACAATTGCAACGATTATTTGATTTAAAACACTTGTGTGGACTGGCTCGCGTTTTTCAAATAGACTATAGCCTATCTCAAACGCAGTCAATATAATAAGTAGAGAAACAAAACTCGATGCTATATTCTCTAATTTATACAAGCCAAATGGAAATTTTTCACTTTTTATATAAGAAAAAAACATCGCACTAAACACAATAACGCTGGAGAGCACATCAAGACTAGAGTGAAGTGCGTCAGCCTGTAAAGCAACATTTCCAATCCATTTACCTAGAACATATTTAATGATTGTTAGTGCTAAATTTATAAAAGTTGAAGCTATAAGTAATTTATTTATTACTTTTTTTGATTCTTTTTTATAGTCTGCACTCGCTTGATTCACTATTACTTCCTTGCGCTTATAAATTCTTTATTACCAAATGTTTTTTTAAATGCTTTTTTTTCATTAATTAACCTTGTAACTATATTATCAACATCTTCATTTTTAGCATCAAATACGTCTGAAAGCTCTTCTATTGAGCATGGCCTTATGCTTATCATTTTTATTATAGATTTTTCCAAAAATTCATCAAAGTTTACATTTTTATCTGCAAAAGGTTTTATAAGCTCAACATTGTAGTCTTTCAAAGCCATATAAATACTCATCAACTCATCGTTTGATAGTTTTTGTACACCATTGAACGCTGGAGGTCTTTCAATTGTACCTATTTGTACTTTTTTTGGCTTAATATACTCAATAGCTTTAATTAGCGCTTCAATATCCTGTTTCTTGTCATTTATACCTTTTGCGAAAACAATTTCAAGCCACACTTCCCCGCTAAATTCTTGTGTAAACAATTTTAAACCTTCTATAATATTTTTTAAGTTAAGTTCTTTATGTGGTTGATTGATACGTTTAAAAGTGGATTCTATGGCTGCATCCAAACTTGGTATTACAACATCAGCTTCATAAAGCTCTCGTCTTACCTCTTGATCATAAAGCAAACTACCATTTGTCAAAACAGCAATTTTTGCTTTATTAAAGCTTTTTACAAACTTTATAAGCTCCCCTAAATCTTTGTTTAAAGTAGGCTCACCACTACCAGAAAAGGTTATAAAATCAAATTTTCCTACTTTATCCACATGCTCAACAAAATCTTTTTTTATATCTTCAATATTGTAAAACGATTGCCTTTTGTTTGTCAAATTAGTGGTTTTTCCTACCTCACAATATACACAATTATAATTGCAGGTTTTGTGAGGTATTATATTTATCCCAAGGCTTAAGCCTAACCTTCTTGATGGCACCGGTCCAAATAAAAACTCCAATTTTAACCCCCTATTAAAGTAACAAGTTCTAAAGGTATTTCTTCAAAATATACATTATATGTATCTAAATCTTTTTTTGTAACCTCTGATTTTGGCATTTGTAAAATTTTATAGTAATTTTTTAGCTTTTCTGGTAAATATTTGTATTTGTTTGCTATTACATAAAAAGGCTTTTTAAAGTATCTTGCAAGCAAACATAAACAAAAGGTTTGCGATTTATTTACAAAAAAATCATCAAACAAAGCATCTGCACCACTTAAAAATACATCGCACATTTTGGCACCAAATAAGTAATTATTATCTTCAAATACCACAACATTCTTACCGATTTTTTTCAAATCTAAAGCAAAAGCTTCACCTTCTTTTTTGGGATGACCTATACCAATATAAACAGTTTTGCACAAAGATTTTGTAATGCTTAAAAAAACTTCTTTTGAGTAGGAAATTGTACATACAGATTTTCCATCTAAAAATTTTGAGGCTTTTAGTGTAGATTCCTGTATAAAATCAAGTAAATCTTGTTTTAAAAAAATTATCTTTTGGACTTCATCTTTTTTTAACAAATCTATTATTTTAAAACACACATTTATAACAAGAGACATTGAAGGCTGCTTTTTTATTATCTCATTCAATAATACAATTAGTTTTTTGTGTTCATTTAAGTTTGCGAGCGCAAAACTTGCTTCAATAATATCTAATGCTATATCAAGCGAGCCTCTTTTTTTATCTTTAGCACAATTTTTAAGCGTTTCAATGTAACTCATCTTGAGCTTTTAACGCCAATTTTAGGACATATAAAACTTAACTTGCACTTTGAGCAAAATGGCGATATTGGCGTGCATATATTTTGACCAAAAGGCACAAGCAAATCGTTATACTCAATCCAGTACTTTTTTGGCAATACTTTCATAAGTTCAAATTCTGTTTGAATTGGTGTTTTTGTTTTTACAATCCCCAACCTATTAGAAATCCTATGAACATGAATATCCACACAAATTGCAGGGATATTAAAACCCTTTGATAAAACAAGATTTGCCGTTTTTCTTCCTACATTTGGCAAACCCAGCAAATCTTCAAGACTATCTGGCACTTTAGAGTCGTATTTTTCTACCAGAATTTTACATACTTCAAGTATGTTTTTTGCTTTAACATTGTAAAAACCTACCGGATAAATGAGTTTTGCAATTTGCTCTTGCGTTAATTTAAGCATCTCATTTGGCGTTTTTGCTACACTTAATAGTCTTTGAGTAGCTTCTTTTGTTGTTTTATCTTTTGTGCGCAAACTCAGTATAGTAGATATCAAAACAAAAAAAGGGTTACCCTCTCTTGCAACCTCTGTAACAATAGGCTCTTGCAAGGAAGGGTAAATTTCTCTAAGTGTCTCAACAATTTTATTGATTGGAGCTTTCATTTACGATTTGGGGATTTATTACAATTTTTGTATTGGCTTTTAGAGTCTTTAATAAATTTTCAAGCGCTTTGCCAACTTCTTCGTCTTTCATTTGGGCTTTAAGCTGATTTTTATATTGCTCATAAAGATTCATATCGGCTTTTTTGTCGGCAATCTGGTAAATATAATTATCCGAATTTGCGCTGCAGCTACCTACAAAACCTTTATTTTGCTTGAAAATAAAATCGATATTTTCTGCATTATTAAAACAGGCAAAATTAGGGTCCGGATTCATTTTTGAAAACATTGGAGTTGTTTGAATTTTTAAATTATACTCAGACGCTATCTTCTCTAAATTAAGTGGTTTTTCAGTTAAAGCTTTTAAAAATGCATCTTTTGCTAGCTCTTTAGCTTTATATTTAATGTAAGCTTTTATAACTTTGTCTTTTACTTTATCAAAATCAGGCAAGTATGGGTTTTTCTTTTCTGTAGTTTCATAAATTATGTAAGCAGTATTATTGTTTACTTTAACTTCATCGGGACCGAGTAATGTATTTGTTGTAGACTCATAAGCTTTCTGAAGAATATTTTGAGGTAATACATTAGAATCTATTGCTACCAACCCTGTCTGGTGTACTTTTAAACCTTCTTGTTTACAAATTTTATCAAAATCTGCAGGATTTTTAATCATTAATGCAATTCTTTTGCTTTCTCTGAATAAGTTATCCTGCGCTTTTTGCATTTGCAATACTTGTTTTATATATGGTTTTGCTTCATCAAAGCTAATTGTTTTTGAAGGTTTCGTATCCATAACATAAACTATTTCATAGCCAAGTTGCGTTTTGAAAGGTTTGGAAATTTCACCTTTTTTTAAACTAAAAGCTACTTTTGCAAATTCACTATCTGGTTTAAACATACTTTGATATAACCAGCCAAGTACACCTCCTTTTGGTTTTGAGTAGGGATCATCTGAATATTTTTGTGCCATTTGTTCAAAATCATCTGGAGTTAATTTTTTATAAATTTCTTCTGCCTTGGCTTGTGCTGCTTTTAAATCTTCTTTCGAATTTCCATTTGGCTTAATTAAAATATGAGCAATTTTATACAGTGGTGGTGTCTGAAAACTTTGCTGATGTGTATCGTAAAAACTCTTCATTTCCTGGTCCGTTACCTTTTCTTTTGGTGCAAGATAAGCTATATCTATAGCAGCGTATTTTATATCTACTTTAGCCGGTTCTGTAAACTCCTGCTTGTTTTTATTATAATAATTTTTTAAGTCAGTATCATTATAGGTTACTTTTTGTGCAAAAGCATTTGCATCAAAATCCACATAAGATAACTGTATATTTGAAAAATTGTCTATAAAATATTTCTTTGCCATTTGATCAGTAATATTGATTTTTTTTGCCATCGAATCTTTTAGTTTTTCTATATATAAATCATTTTTTATAGATTCCTCAAATTCGGCAGGCTTTAAATGATTTTCCCTTAAAACAAGCAAATATTTATCTTTGGAAAATTTTCCATTTTCTGCAAATACAGGATTTTTTTCTATGCTTTTTTGTATATCTTCTTTCGTTACTTTTATACCTTCCCTTTTCGCTTCTTGCAATAATAATGCTCTATCGATTAATAAATCAGCTGTTTTTTGTTTCAAATGGAGATTTTTGATATCTTGCTCTGTAACATTACCACCTTTCATCTGGGCAAGCAAATTAGAGTAAAAACTATAAAGTTGATTATATGTGTTTAAATACTCCTGCGTGGATATTTTTGTAGAACCTACTTTAATTGCAACATCCTCACCCATTTTAAATGGGCCTGCTACATAAAGATATGCACCACCAGCAATAAAACTTAGCGTAGCAAGAACAAGCACTACAAAAAAATATTTTTTGTGCTTTCTAAAAAAACCTAACATTCATCTTCCTCCAAAAAAATTTACTGCTATTATATACCAATAAAAAAATTTATCAAACTATTTTGACATTTACATTGTTAAAGATTCAAATTTATTTTCTACATCTCAAAGTTAACCGGAGTATTAGCTTTATTTTTTACACGTTTAATAAATGGTAAAAATACTATAAATATCAAAGACATCCACATCATTACATGAAATGCGTCCTGGTATGACATTATCAAACTTTGCGCATTGAGCGTATTGTTTGCCAAAGCAATAGCTTTGTGGTATGAGTCTGCAAAAGAAAATCCCCTATCCACAAGGTAAAGTCTCATCTTTTCAAATAGATTATTGAAAATTGGATTAGCATTATTTATGTGCGATACCAATGCATCTCTATGAAATTCCCATCTTCTTTGCACAAATGTATCAATCATAAACGATATTCCAAAGCTTCCGCCTATATTTCTTGTAAAGTTAATAACGCTGCTTGCTTCATTCATATCTTCCTTTTTTAAAAAATTAAATGCAAGCACATTTATAGGTATAAAAATCAAAGGCAAGCCAAAGCCTATTATAACTCTCCCTAGTGTTATAAAGTACGGCGATGCGCTCAGGTTTATCTGCTCCATTAGATAAAGCGCATAAAACACAACCAGACTACCTATAAAAATAGCTATCTTTTGATTAATTTTAGTAGAAAACCGTCCAAGAATAACAATTACAACCAGGCTTGCAATACCACCTGGCATCATTATAAGGCCTGCAGTATAGGCATCATACTTTAACAGTGTTTGTACTAAATTTGGCAGTAAAGCTACTGTGGTAAAAAACAAAAAACCCAGAAAAAACATTGCAATTGCACTAAATGCATAATTTTTATCTTTTAGCAGATACATTCTAATAAGCGGTGTTTTTGAAAAGTAATTTTTAATTAAAAACATTGATATAAAAAAGAAACTCATCAATCCAAGCACTACAATAAAATTAGAATTAAACCAATCATACTCCTGGCCTCTATCTAACATTGTTTGCAGTGAACCAATGCCAAGTACTAAAAAACTTAAGGCAGTATAGTCTATTTTTAATTCTTTCTTAGCTTTAGCATAATCCGGATCAAATATGAACAAAATTATCATTATGGTAGCTAAAATACCAAATGGAACATTAATTAAAAACATCCAGCGCCAATCGTAATTATTTACAATATAGCCTCCAAGCAAAGGTCCCAAAATTGGTGCAAATACAACACCTATAGAAAAGATACTCATTGCTTGCGTACGTTTTTCAATAGGAAAACTCTCCATAAGTATTGCCTGAGATAATGGCTGAAGCGTACCACCACTAAAACCTTGAAGCGCCCTAAATATTAGCAAAAGGTCTAGATTTGGAGCAATACCGCATAAAAATGAAGATACAGTAAAAGTAATAACATTAAAAAGAAAAAATTTTTTTCTACCAAACTTTTGAGCAAAAAAGCCCGTAACGGGAAGAATTATAGCATTGGCTGCGATATATACAGTCAGTGTCCAGGCTGCATCATCCGGTGTAACAGATAGTGGTCCTGCAATATACGGTAAAGCTACACTAACAATGGATGTATCCATAAGAACCATAAAGGTTGGTATCATCACCGTAAGTGCTATCACATATGGGTTTACTTTCTGTTGTGCCATCTATAGC
>NZ_JAGDWY010000035.1 GCF_023256235.1 Desulfurella sp. | reverse complement strand
GAGCTCAAATACTGTTTGAAGCAGAAAAGAAGAAATTGATAAGACAATTTGAGCACGCCTAACGGTTTGCAAAAAGCATTGGAAAAATTATTGAAATTTGCCAAAAAGGAGGTGAAGATGCTAAAAAAACTTAAATTCTTTTTCTTAGGTGCATTTTTAATCGGCACAAGCTTTTATTTACAGGGATGCGCAGGATATACTACTGCTGCTATTACAAGCGCTGTAAACAGCAAATACGAAGCCATAAACTTACAGCCTGAAGCAGAAAAAAACATTCAGCAAGCCTATAACGCAGCGCTTGATACCCAAAAACAATACCCGACTGGAACTGTAGATGTAGTGTTTAACGATTTAGCGGTTAGAATGAATCCGACATTTAATACGCCTGTAGTTTATTTAAACGGCAGTAAATACCTGTCTGAGCAATACATAGATACGGTTTTAGCATACGCAAAACAGGTTATGCCTGATGTAAACTTTGTGGTAAAAGATAAGCCTGATTTTAGCAGCCAGAACCCGCAGTTAGTGTTGTTTCCAAGTTTTTTTAACCATACAATATTAGGCTTTTTTGCTGGTAGACAGATTATTTACAACTCAACCTACGCTATTTTTGAGCTAAACGGCAAATACTACGCATTTAACAACGAGATTTATGATAACGGCTATCCGATAATTATGGCAACTGTCTTTAGCAACTTCTTCAAAGACTACTACAAATCTGAACTGTTGGCATACTATCCTATTTTTCCTGCAGTTAAAGCCATTATGCTGAAAGCGCAAAACCAGCCTTTAAGTCCCTATCTTGAGCGATGGCTTAATGCGGTTAAACAGTGGCAGCCAGCCCCTGTAAACAACGACAAGGTAGCCTTTAGAGTGGTGTCTGATGCCAAACTGCCATGTGTGTATAACTACAAGTGGACTGAACACAAAAAGAACGCACAAGGCAAGGAATACGGCAAAACAGAGCCAGAGTGGTATCAAAACCTAAAAGGCATAGCGCCATACCTGTTTATGCCAGAAGACAGCACAGAGTGCCAAAAAATAGAAAAGAAAGTAAAAAACGGCACTGAGATTACTCAAGCTATTTTGGAAGTGGTAGCTGAAAACTGGAAAAAAGAAACAAAACCTATAATGGACAACTGGGACAAAGTAAGCAAATTAACCGTTGGGGCTGACAATCAGACTTTGGCAGCACAGAAGTGAAAAAAAAACAATGAATAGTAAATCCGTGATTGATTAAAGCGGAGTGTTAAGGTGGTAATTATGACTAAAGAAGAGAAATTTTATAAGGCATTGCAAGATGTTTTTATCGGAGCTAAGATTGAAGGCGAAGGTGGCTTTATCAATTTGATGCGGATAAAATCAACCTACTATTCACAAATTAAAAAACTACTGAAAGAAGATATAGAAAAAGCATTAGAAAGATATCCCGCATTCAAGGACGAACTTTTTGATAAGCTCTACTCCTTTTTCAGCCGCTATTTTACTGAAAGTGGTTCGATCTATTTTAATTCAACGCCATTCCATAACAACGTTTATGAAAAGGTTTACACTGATCACGCTACGGAAAACTACCGTATCTACGGCTTTAAGTGGGACAATAAAGCTTACGAGGAGACTTTAAATGATGTGTGGGGAGAATAAAATAGGAGGAAAATATGAAAGCATCTGAAACACAAATCCAACCAATTCTTGAAGGAACAAAACAATATATTGTTCCGCTCTTTCAACGTTCATATAGTTGGCAAGAAACTGAATGGGAAGTTTTATGGGATGATATTATAGAACTTTATGAGATGGAAATCCCCCGTACTCATTTTTTAGGTTCCATAGTAACTATGCCTACTACTTCTGTGCCAGAAGGGGTTGCAAAATATCTAATAATAGATGGTCAGCAACGGCTTACTACGATTTTTATCATACTGTCTTTATTGCGTAATAAATCATTGCAAGGCGGAAATGAACATCTTGCTGAGGAAATCAAAAATACACTTTTAACTAATCCCTATCAACAAGGGATTGACTATTTTAAATTTCTCCCAACTAATGTTGATAGAAAAATTTTCCAAAGATTAATCAATAACGAAACAATAAATGATTCTCATAACATATTTGAGGCATATAAATTTTTTAAAAAAAAACTTGATGATGAGAATTTCGATATAAAGAAAATTAAAGATTTAATCATATGTAATTTGATAGTTGTTAGCATTGTGCTTGACCGTGATGATAACCCACATCTCGTTTTCGAGAGTCTTAATGCAAAAGGTCGATCTCTAACTCAAGCTGACTTGATTCGAAATTATTTTCTTATGAAAATACATATAAACAAGCAAGAAGAGATATATTCAAATTATTGGGAACCGATGCAAGACTCCCTTGGAGAAAATCTAACAGAATTTATTAGACATTATTTAATGAAAGATGGCAAACAAGTTAAGCAAAGTGAAGTTTACTTTTCCCTTAAAGGAGAAGTTGAAAATAAGGAACCTTTAGAATATCTCAATAATCTATTAATTTATTCAAAGTACTATAAAAAGCTAATTGATCCAGAACATGAAAATGATCCAGAGATAAAAAGAATGCTTAAGCGTCTCAATAGACTTGAAGTAACAACAGCATATCCATTTTTATTGAATATTTTTAGAGAATATGAAGAACATAGTATAACTAAAGAAAAACTGATAGAGATATTAAAAACACTTGAGAATTTTATAATTCGCAGATTCGTTTGCAATATTCCAACAAATCAACTTAATAAAATATTTCCTCCCCTTTATTCTCAAGCAAAGAAGTTGCATTGTGATCTCCTTAGTAATATAAAACAAATACTACAAGGTAAAGATTACCCAAAAGATGTTGAATTTAAAGCAAAATTAATTAATACGAGACTTTATGGTAGCGGAGACAGACAAGTTAAAACTAAGTTAATTCTTGAATCCATTGAAGAATCATTTCATCATAAAGAGCAAGTATCATTTGATGATCTTTCTATTGAACACATAATGCCACAAACATTAAGTGAATGGTGGCAAAATCATTTAGGTGAAGATTGGGAAATAACGCATGAACTTCTGGTTGATACAATAGGAAACCTAACATTAACAGCATATAATTCTGAACTTTCAAATAAAAATTTTGAAGTAAAAAAACAACAATACTTAATTAATAGTCATATTGAAATGAATAAATATTTTATAGATAAAATTTCTTGGAAAAAAGAAGATATTGAAACACGAACACAGCAATTAGCTGAAACCTGTATTACTATATGGCCATATTTTGGGGATAAAAATGTTACCGATTATAATAATAAAGATACTACAGGCACTAAACCACAAAAATTATACATTTTAGGGCAAATTTTTGATGTTCAATCTTGGAGAGACGTAATGGAAAAAACTCTTAATTGCATTATAGAATTAAAACCAGAAAAATTTGAAGAAATAATACATCAATTTCCAAGATTTGTTGGTAGAGATGAAAAAAAATTTCGTGCAGTACGCAAACTTAGCAATGGTGCTTTTGTAGAAGTAAATTTATCTGCAAAAGATATTCATAGGTTTTGCCTTACCTTAATAGAAACTTTAGAGCTAACATTAGAAGACTGGAAAGTAGAATTTTAAAAATGTGAAAATATTAAAAAATGCAATCATACTCCAAACAATAGATAAGCCTGAGTAAACTATAAAATTTGAAAGGGAAAACACTTGATGAGAAAGCAAAATAAAAATATTCAAACAGAGTGTGTGAAAACACTCATAGAAAAATATAAACATGATAAACAAAAGATGCTTGTGCATACGGCAACATTATTCTCCCCCTTCAATTATTCTTATTTCTTCCGGGGTTAAATCATAAAGTTTATAAACCAATTGGTCAATATCTTGTTCTAACTGAGTTGTGTCTGCTTGTGGGTTCTCTTTCTTGGCGGCAAGGATTTTGTCAACAAGATCCTCTATGCGTTTGACTAACAGTTCGTTGTCAGGAGTAATTGGGGGAAGAGGAAGATTTTCTAAAAATACCTTTTTGTATCTATACCCTTCTTCACCTAAACCACCACCCGCATACCAATTCTTAAAGAAGTAAGTTACAGGCAAAGAATTTAAAAGACCACAGATATACTTTACATTATCACCAGTCATCAAAAAACTTGTTGCTTCAACATAAAATTTTTCATTGTCAAAATAAAATTGTGGTTGTCTAACTATTTCTGCCCACACCACCTTCTCCTTCTCAAACTCGGGGTAGTAGGCACAATGGCGGAGTTCCCACCAGTAGTCACCCTGATCATCACGCCTTTTAGCTTTGGCTTCAAATGAGTTTAAATGCTTCATTAAAGCTGGAAAGGTTTTTTCTATAAAAGATTCAGCACTTTTGTTGCCTTTATTTTTATTTGTCCAACCCGCAGGAATTACAATCACCCACAGCCCCGCCCATTCGTAGTGATAGCGTTTGATATCACGCCCACGCAAGATGGGCTTGATGATTGCCTCGGTGCGTTGCCGTTCGGCTTCACTTTGGCAATTTGCCAATATCTCCTCTCGCTTTTCAGTGGTAATGATAAATGCTTCGTTTAAACCGGTTTTTATACCATAATAAATTTCCACGTCCCAGTCTTTTAGCGGTTTGCCAAGACGCTCTATTTTTTCTTTTAGTTTTTGCTCAGCACTACTACCAATAAACCAGGCATTTTTAGTGAGTTTTTCAAGTAGTACGCCTTTTTTATCTATCGCATCTAGTATATTTTTTTTGTCTTCTTTTTGTAGAGTAGCACCGATAAGCTTATTTTGATAATCTTTCTTTTGTATAAGCAAGATGTTTGTGTCTACTGTTGCGTCATCAAATACTCCTGGTCCCAAATCGATCAAAAACTTAGGATTGTACTTTATAAAAAACTCTCTTAACTTTTCTCCATAACCTGCCCTCATCCATTTGTTTGATGTTATAAAGCAAAGATGCCCACCGGGTTTTAAAAGCTCTTTTATGCCTTTTTCATAAAAAAGCGTATATATATCTCCCATGCTATCAAGTACTTCATAATTAAACTTTTTATACTTTTTTGAAAGCAAACCAGAGTTTTTTTGCAATTGTATATACGGCGGATTTCCAATTACAATATCAAAACCTATAAATTTGCCATTATCGTCAATTATTTGCGGGAAATCCAAAGCCCACAAAAAGCCATCGTAGTTTTGCGTAACACGTAGTGTCGTATAGTTTTGCTGTAAAAATGCTTTTCTCATTTGTTCTATTTTATTTTTAATTGTTCTTTTTTCTTCACCTGTTGCTTTTAAGTATTCTTTAAACAATGATCTATAGTTTTGCAGCAATGGTTTAATTAAATTATCGTAAAATACGGTATTGTCTGTTTCTTGTTCTTGATTTGTAGGCGACAGCAAACTATCCCCTACTTTGATATTTATATCTATGTTAGGCAGTGTTTCCATTTCCTGAAAACTGCTTTCTTCCGTATAATAAGCGTTTTTAAGCAATTCGATCCATAGTCTTAAACGTGTAATTTCTACGGATTTCGGGTTAATGTCTACACCAAATAGGTTGTTCTCAATAATTTCCCTTTTAGCATTAAATATAAGTTTCTGGAATGCCTGCATACGGCTTGTGTATCTGCTACTATAAATTGAGCCACAGTGGCCAGATAATTTGAGCCACCTTTGGATGACTTCTTTCTAAAAAACTGAGATAATAAAATCTCAATTTATAGGAAGGAGGCAATTTTGGAGGATGAAAACGATGTATGATGTAGCAGACATTTTAAAGGCTTACAATGAAACAGGTTCCATCAGAGGAGTCCAAAGAAAAACAAACATATCTAGAAACACTATTGCAAAGTATTTGGTCAGAGTTGAAGAAAACAGAGCAGATCAAAGTTTAGAAATTATCCGTTCTAAACAAAGAACAAGGTATAAAAGAACAGATGAGTTGATAGAATTAATAAACACCCTGCTTGAAGAAAACAAAGAAAAACCCCTAAAACTCAGATACACGGCAAAGAAAGTATGGCGCATTGTTGTGTCTAGAGGCTATGATGTAGGCTACAGTTCTGTAAAAAGAGTGGTCAGGCTTTGGAAAGATAAATCAAATCCGACAAAGGATGTCTATATAGAGCAGATACCTAAAGAAGGCGCAAGGGCAGAGTTTGACTGGGGTTATGTGCCTTTAGTAATAGACGGCCAAGCAGGTCTATACCCAGTCGCTTTTATGGTGTTAAACAAATCCCTATACAGGTATGCTCGCATCTTTGAGCAAGAAACCCAGCTTGAAGTAATCCAAGCCCATATAGATTTCTTTAATGAAATAGGTGGCGTCCCTAAAACAATCTTTTATGACAATCTAAAAGCAGTGGTTGACAGACCAAAAAAGGTAAACGAAAACTTCTTAAAGTTCGCTTCTTTTTTTGGCTTTGCGCCTAATGTATGCAACCTTCATGCCCCAAATGAGAAAGGTACAGATGAAGAGACAGTCGGCATGGTTAGAAGCTACTGCTTTAGCGAAAAGAATGATTTTAAAAATGTATATGAAGCCAATGCCTATCTAAAGACAAAGCTTTCTGAAATAAACTCAATGCATGTCTACAAAAGAGAACTTCCGCCAAAAGATGGTTTAATTAATGAGCAGGACTTTCTAAATCCTCTGCCCAGTTCTTGCTACAACAACTACTACCTTGCAGTAAGAAATGTAAGCAAGTATTCTAGTGTGTCTTTTGAAACAAACCACTATTCTGTCCCAGATACCTTTTTTGAATCAAAGGTGATGCTTAAAGTATACCCTGATAAAATAGAGCTGGTAGGTTTTAATGAAGACATCACTATAGCAACCCACAAAAGGCTCTTTACAAAGAACAATTATTCTTTGGATATAACGCACTACCTTGATACAATGAAGAGAAAACCAAGGGCTCTTGCAAATTCAAGAGCCCTTGAAACACTTAATGCAACACTAAAAGCTTTGTTTGATAGATACTATAGCACAAATCCAAAAGATTTCATAGAGATTTTAAGCCTTGCCAAATCCTATGAAGACGAGCACTTAGAAAAATCAATCAAAGCTTTAATGCAAAGCGGTGTTATACCTACTCTTGAAACAATAAAAAACTTTCTTGAACAAAAAGATATACAACAAACCGAAAGCTTCTATTATCCGGGAATCAGTATAGATACAGTTGAGCCTTGCGTATACGATGATCTTTTGGAGGCATCATGCAGGTAAAAGAGCTTTTCAAATCCCTTAGAATACCAAAAGCCTATGAAGCATACATTAGCTTGAACCCTCAAAAAGAGCTTGAAGATCTAATCTGTTTAATACTAACAAACGAAATTGAATCAAGGCTAAACAATGCTATAGCAAAAAGAATAAAAAACGCAGGCTTTCCAACACTGAAAAGATTTGAAGAGCTAAAGCCAAAATATCTGCCAAAAGACGCTCAAGAAAGGCTTGATGAATTAAAATCCTTAGGGTTTGTTAAAAGCAAGAAGAATCTCATTATGCTTGGAAACTCAGGATCTGGCAAAACCCATATGTCAACTGCCATAGGCATTAAAGCATGTCAGGAAGGCTACAGCGTGTTGTTTAAAACAGCTGCAAGGCTAATAAATGAATTAAAGGAGGCAAAGAATGAAAAACAGCTTACAAAGTATGCAAAAGCATTTGAAAGCTACGACCTTGTGATACTAGATGAGCTGGGATACATACCATTTGACACAGAAGGCTCACAGCTATTGTTTGAATACCTTGCCATGAGGTATGAGTCAAAAAGCACAATAATAACCTCTAACCTGATATTTTCTGAATGGATAAAGATATTTCAAGATAAAGCTCTAACGGTAGCTCTGCTGGACAGACTAACCCATAATGCAATTGTGCTAAACATGAACGGCGAAAGTTACAGGAGAAGAAAAATAGAAAAACTAAATTAAAAACAAAACAAAGAGTGGCTCATGTATAATATATAAAGAATCTGGCTGGGACACAGAGGGTGGCTAATTTGTTGGCCCTGCTGGCTCAATTTTAGTTGATTTTTTACATCTAAGTTTGAATGTGCTTTATTATAAAAAATATTTAAATATTTACTTGAAATAAGTATGAAAATTAGTACAATATATTTATATGAAACGTTGTTTTGTAAATTGAAATACATTGTATACAAGGAGGTAAATGTGGAATCAGAAAAAGTAGGTATAAAAACGATTTATTTTGGTGCATTGGCCGGATGGATTTTAGATTCATTTAATATAGGTGCTATGTTTTTATTGATTCCAATATTAGCATCTCAATTCTTTTCCATTAATTCCACTTTTGCTATAGTTGGAGCATGGAGCATTGCTACAACAACTTTTGTTTTTAGACCTATAGGTGGAATTTATTTTGGCGCATTAGGTGATAAAATAGGGAGAAAAAAATCTATGATTGTAACACTTGTTGGGTTAGGATTATCTGTTTTTCTTACAGGGTTTCTACCAACCTATTCAAAGATAGGGATTTTTGCTCCTTTATTACTTGTAGTTTTTAGAATTATAACAGGATTTTTTGCAGGCGGCGAGTATGGTAGTAGTGCTGTTATAATACAAGAATCAGTTGATAAACAAAAAAAAGGTATTTGGGGAGCAGCTTTACAGGCTGGATTCCCTATAGGTTATACTTTTGCAGCAATTATATTTCTATTGTTGCATTATTTTTTAGGTAAAGATTTTTTAGAGTATGGGTGGAGATGGATGTTCTGGATAGGCTCTATTGCTGCATTATTAGGTCTTATTGTAAGATATAGAATGCCAGAATCTGCTTTATGGGAAGAAACGTCTAGAAACAAGAAACTTCGTAAGCCATTAAAAGAAATATTTACCAGGAAAAAAGAACTCAATGGTTTATTAACAGGCATTCTTGCTATGACAGGAATAGCTTGGATATATGGTCTTACGCTTGGTTTCTATCCAACTATTTTATCATTTCATAAATTTATTTTATTTCCAAAATTCCTCTATGTTGTAATAGTAGCAATTTTATCATCTCTTGTGGGTTATATTTTGTCAGGTTATATTAGTGATAAAATAGGAAGAAAAAAGATAATAATAATTTATTCTATTACAGCTATTGTATTTTCAGTAGGACTAACATATTTAATTACTCATATATTAAATTTTTATGAAATAGTTTTACTTTCTAGTGTTCTGGCTTTTATAACAACAGGCATATTTGGGGTAATGCCTTCTTTTTTGGCTGAAAAATTTTCTACTATTGTAAGAAATACTGGTGTTGGAGCATCTTTTAATGGTGGTTTTATTTTAGGTCAATGGAGTGTAGCACTGTTGTTGCTAATAATAAAAATATCTTCACCTTCTTTCTTTATATTGTGGGGTATTTTTATAATGATAGGAGAATTAATGATTCTATCTTCAGCATTGCTTTCAAAAGAAACTAAGGGAATTGATTTATACAATTTATAATTTATTCTTTTTGGAGGTTTGGTATGGAAAAACAGGGCCAATTAGAGAATATATCTGAAAGGCTTGAAAGGTTACCTATGAGCAGGTTCCATTGGAATTTTTTATGGATGGTAACTGCAGGTGAATGGTTTGATACTATAATCCTACTTAATGTGGGTATTATTGTTGCACTTTTAGGAATACACTTTGGCTATCCACCCGGTAAAGGTCCTATAATTTTATTTTCTTACACTTTTTTTGGCATGCTATTTGGAGCTTTAATTTTGGGTAGATTAGCGGATTTATATGGCAGAAGAACAATGTATTTTTTTAATCTCTTAATTTTTGGAATACCTTTGATTGTAGCATCTTTTATGAATAATCTACAAATTATAGAAGCTCTAATATTCTTGTCTGGAATGGGTATTGGCGCAGAAGGTGTTTTAATGGATACATTCATAAGTGAAATAATGCCTAAAAAAACAAGAGGAAAGCGTTTGGCATTAGCTTATACATTGGTTGTTACTGCAGCACCAATTGGCGCTCTGATTGCTACTTTTACCCAAAGACTTATACCAAATGATGCTTGGAGGGTATTTCTTGCTTTTGCAGGCGTAGGTGGACTAATTGTATGGGTTGTCAGATTCAAAATGATAGAGTCTCCAAGATGGCTTGAAAGTAAAGGAGAATATGATAAGGCATCTAAAATATTAGATAAAATAGAAGAAAGCATAATGAAAGAATATAATTTGTCATCATTACCAGAACCTGCACCTTCAAAAGAAGTTAAACAAGAAAAATCTAGATATACCGATCTCTTTAAAAAAGGTGTCAGAGGAAAAACTTTTATGATGTTTATCTTTATGTTTTTTCAATCTGCTCTATTTTATGGATTCACTGGTTTGGTTCCTTTGTTTCTTGCGCATAGAGGAATAAATTTAAATAAAATATTTGCATTTACGTTTGTAATATATACAGGTTTTTTACTCGGTAGTTTTTTTAATATTTTTGTTATAGATAAAGTAGAAAGAAAATGGGGATTAATTGTTTCTATAATACTTGTTGGAATATTTGGATTAATTTTTGCTTTTTCAAACAATATTTATTTAGCATTATTAATGGGTTTTCTTACTACATTTTCTCTTTGGAATATGTCTAATTTTTATCATCAATATAATGCTGAAATATTTCCAACACATTTAAGAGGTAGTGCAACTGGATCTTCTTATGCAATTAGTAGATTTAGTACAGCAATATTGCCAACTTTTATAGGAACATATGTTTATAAAAATTACGGCATAGGTGGAGCTTTCATTGTTCTATGGGTTTTTATATTAATATTGGTGGTAGATCTTTTGCTAGGACCTAAAAGTACTGGCAAAAATCTTGAAGAAATATAAAATAGCAATTTTCATTCAAAGGCTGTTTAATATAGCTTCTGAATGTTCTCCTAAGGTTGGAGGAGGAGACACAGACTCCTCTTTAATATTTGAGAACTTAGGTGCAATATTTATTATATTTATTGTTCTATTTAAATAATCTAGGCGCATAGGAATGAGCATATTGCGTTCTTTTGTATGACTTAATTTGAGTACTTTTGATAAATCTAAAATTTCACCAGAAGGTATGTCGTATTTCTCAAAAAGGTCCACCCAAAAATCAGTAGTGCGTTTTTTAAGAATTTCATTTAATATCTTATTTAATGATACTCTGTTTTCTTTGCGTTTTTCTCTATCAGCAAATCGAACATCTAATATTAAATCATTTCTTTTAATTGCTTTACATAAATTTATCCATTGCTTATCCTCATTTGCCGCAATGTTAATTAGGCCGTTTTTTGTTATAAAAGTGCCTGATGGAGCTGCTGTGAAATTGTCATTTCCTAAAAGCTCTGGTTTTTTGTTTGCTATTAAAAAATTCGATGCTGCCCAACCGAGCATAGGAAGCATCGAATCAAACATTGAAATATCAATGTAAGTTCCTTTATGTTTTTTAATTCTAAAATATAAAGCTGCTAATATCGCCATAGTAGCAGTCAAACCGCCAACTGTATCGCAAATTGGGAACCCACACCTTAGCGGGTTGATTTCTTTTGTACCATTTAATGACATAACTCCACTAAGGCCTTGAATAATTTGGTCATATGCTACTTTATTTGATAGCTGTCCGTATTGTCCAAATCCGGATATTGAGCAATAAATTATTTGAGTATTAAGATTTGACAATATATCATAATCAATTTTTAGTTTCTTTATTGTACCTGGTTTAAAATTTTCCACCACAATATCTGCCTTTTTTGCTAATTTATAAAACTTTTCTAAATCATTTTTGTTTTTTAAATCTAATATAACACTTTTTTTGCCTGCATTTTGTGCAAGGAAAGATGAACCAAGTAATTTTTTGTTTAATTTTTTACTAGCGCCAAGTTTTCTTGCCAAATCACCATCTTTAGGTCTTTCTATCTTTATAACATTTGCTCCCATCATAGCAAGATGATATGTACAAAAAGGACCTGCTAATACATTTGTTAGATCTAATACAGTTAAATCGTTAAGAATTTGATACATTGACTACACCCCTACAGAGATTCTATCAATTTTGATATCTTTTCAGCAAATTGAATTAACAAATAAAGTTTTTCGTTGGAAAAGTTGTTTAAAAAACGATCTTTTGGTCCTGATATAGATAAAGAACCAAATATTTTGTTGTATTTAAATAATGGAGCTGCAGCAGCTGCCATAAAATTGTCTCTCTCACCTTTAGATATACAATAGCCGTCTTTTTTTATCTTTAACAAAAGATCCAGAAATTCTTCTAAATTTTTATAGAAAGAAGCTAGCTTAAACTGTTCAAAATAATTTATTTGTAAATCTTTATCTAAATTTGCTAATATAATTTTGCCACCAGCTCCTAAGTGCAGTGGTAGAGTATGTCCTATAGGTATAGAATATTTTAGAAACTGGGGACTATCTACCCTCATAAAACATATTCTATTAAATTCTTCTCTCTTATAAATGGTGACGGTCTCTTTTGTATTTTTGGAAATCTTATGAAGATAGGCATAGATATCTTTTGCTGATGCATTGCTAGAATTGTATATTTGCCACAAATTAACCATTTTTGGGCCTAATCTATATTTTCCTGAATCCAAATCTTTAACTAAAAATTCTTCCTCTATTAAAGTATTGCATAATCGTAAAATGCTTGGCTTAGAAATGCTTGTTTTATTATATATTTGAACCAAACTTAACTCTGGTTCGCGTTCTGTAAAACAATTTATTATTTTAAAAGCTTTCTTAATTGATGTAAGAGTTTCTACCATTTTTATGCCTCATATAAATTTAATTGATTTAGAATTTTTATATAATTACATATTCTTCCAGAAAATTGCTGTTGGTAAATTGTTGATATATGATTTGCACATGCACATAACTTTCTAAAGTTAATTTCTTTGAGATATCCAAGAGATTGTAACATAAATACCAAATCTTCTGTTGAAATATTACCCGGTGCATTTTTCATGAATGGACAACCTCCTACTCCAGCTATAGAACTATCAAAAAAGTATACTCCTTTATTGATTGCGGCTAATATATTTACTAATCCCATACCAAAGGTATCATGTAAATGAAGTATTATTGGTATATTTGATGCAATTGAATTGATTTTATCTATAACTTCAATTATTTGGCCAGGTGTAGCAAAACCTGCTGTATCAGACAATCTTAGTCCATCAATTTTATTTGTGTCTATGAGAATTTTGGCTATTTTTTGTACTCTTTCTAAAGGTATTTGGCCTTCTATATAACAACCAAACACTGCTTGTATACCAGCATATATTGATATGTTATTTTTATAACCAGTCTCAATCATAGTTAAAAGCTCGTCTAGTGACTCTGGGATAGTTTTACCAGTATTTTCTTTTTGATGAGAGTTGCTTGCAGAAATAGAAACGTTTAAAATCTTAACCCCCGAATCTATTGCACGATATACACCTTTTAAATTTAATGCAAGAGCAGAAAATTCTACCTCTTTTGTATTATTAAATATTTTAAATAACTCTTCTATTCCTTCCATTTGAGGCACCTTCCTAGGATTAACAAAAGACCCCAACTCTATTCTTTTTATACCCGCTTCTATTAATTTTTCCACAATATTACTTTTTTCTACTATAGAAAGTAATTTGCTATTGCTTTGTAAGCCTTCTCTTAAACCTACTTCCTCAATGACCACGTACATGAAGTTTGTTCCATTTTACAAAATATAATTCCATATATAATAATAGTTTAATTTGTATCCCTTTGTCAAGTAAAAATTTTTAATTTTAATAATGTACCCACAAATCATTGACAGAATTTTTGGAAGGAATAAAAATTCCAAAAATTCTGTATCGATTTAGGGGTACATTATATAAAAGATGCAAACATTGATGACTTTATTGATCTTTTAGAGTATATTATAAACG
>NZ_JAGDWY010000034.1:39228-41512 GCF_023256235.1 Desulfurella sp. | reverse complement strand
GTGAATAAACTATCAATTCATATAAAATGATATACATAGTAAGAACAGCAGAGGCTCTTAAAATACTTTGTTCTTGAGTTTTATAAGGTAAATAGATTTTGCTAATAAAATTGCTCATTACCGGTCCTGCTAAAATATAAGTTGTCAAATTGTTAATTTCCAATTGGATTACTCCTATTTCTTGCATCCTCACTAATAATTTATTTATGTTTCTAGTTGATTTTATGCTGCTCCACATGATATCCTTATCAATTTTTTTGTCTATTTCTTCTGAATAATTTGTAATTAAAAAATTTATGATATTTTTTTTTGTCTTTAAATGTAAAAAAAATATAAGAAAATATATATATAAATAAAGGAATTAAATATAGTTCTTTTAACATTATGTTTATGCCCTCTTAATAAAATTGCTTATAAAAAGGCTTGCTTCTGAATATCTTTTATCTTTTATAAGCTCAAAAAGATCAGAATTTATTAATTCTTCAAAAAGTTCTTGATTTTTACTTTGAGGATATTTTTTTAATTTTATTTTCATGGGGCGGATGACGGGAAACGAACCCGCGTGATCAGTTTGGAAGACTGAGGCTCTACCATTGAGTCGGGCTGACAGGATTTGAACCTGCGACCCCTTGACCCCCAGTCAAGTGCGCTACCAAGCTGCGCCACGCCCCGCCTTAATTCTAAAGCCTTCTTGCTTGAATTCTTCAAAAACATCCCTGCTGCAAGCAAAATTCACTTCATAATCTTTAATACTCATTTCTTTTTGTTTGTCAACCAAAATGTCAAAACCTAAATTCTTCCACGCTGTTATAAATTTGTCTTTATCTGTGGCGCTCATTTTGCCTAAATCTGCATAATATTTACCATTAAAAAATTTTGTACCAACAACATTGTATCCTTTTGACTTTAATGCATTTTTAAATTCTAAATAACCAGACTTATTCAAACCACCTACATAAACAATATAATGGTATTGTGGACTTATATTTTTTTTAACTGAATACTCTATATGTTTTTGCTCCAAGGCTGTTTTTAGTTCATCTAATTGATCAGCATTACAAAAAACTATACAGTTTTCTTTTGCGTTTTCTGTCTTTTTAGCAGGTTTTGTAACAATATTATTTTGCATGGCTATGATGGGTTTTGAGGCTTCTTTTTTTTGCTCAAACCTTTGAGCAGTTGCAATGCTGGTAGTTATTCTTTGTTGTTTTGAAGCTTCGTTCTTTTGCTCAAGCTCTACAGCAGTTTTTGGATTAACTGGTGTTTCTTTTATCCGGGATACTAAAGTTTTATTATTTGCAGTGGCGTTTTGGAGCGTCACTACAATATTAAATGCATTATTATTTGATTTGGTTATTTTCTTTGATTTATCTGGTGCTGTATGAGACTCAACAGGTTTCTCTACTTTTGCAGTTTGTACCAATGTCTGCTTTTTAGCAAAATAAAATCCGCCAAAAACTGCAAGCCCCAAGACCAAAACTGCAAAAATAGCAATAAACAAAAACTTTACAAAATGAGATTTAGGTTTTTTTGGTATATCAATTTTATTTGGTATATTATTTTTTAATAGATTAATTTTGAGCATAAACTACTTAAATATCATTTGCAAACTTGGAGTTTTTGACATATCAAGCAGATTTTTTATACCGCTAAAACCAAATAACTTAGAAACCCCAGAATAATTATCGCTTAGTTCAACAAATTTTAAATTTTTTTTACCTGTATATTTTTGAAGATACGCTTTTGCTGCATCAAAACCACCAATTGAGTCTATCAGATTATACTTTAGAGCCATTTGTCCAGTAAAAACTCTGCCATCAGCCAATGGTTTTAATTTTTCTATATTTATGTGCCTTGATGATGCTACAGCATCTAGAAATTGATTATAAACGCTTTCTACAACACTAAAAATCATTTCTTTATCTGCCTTTGTTGGTTTTCTTAATGGATTTCCAGCATCTTTCACTGCCCCACTTTTTACAACAAAATCTTCTATTCCGATCTTATTTGCCAATTTATAAGCATTTATTCCTTCAAATATTACACCGATGCTACCAGTTAAGGATGCAGGGTAAGTTACAATTTTTCTAGCTCCAAGTGCAGAAAAATAAGCCCCACTTGCACCAATACTATCAATTAAAGCAACAATTGGTTTTTTTTTATCTATTCTTTTAACCAGATAATAAATTTTTTCACTTTGCGCTGCATCCCCACCAGGAGAATTGATTTTAAGCAAAATTGCACTATAAATAGGATCTTTTTGGGCTTGTCTTAGCTGATCGCA